>CAZIJM010000028.1:0-11578 GCA_964539695.1 uncultured Methanomassiliicoccales archaeon
TGTTCGTTGGCCCAGGGCTCTATCTTCAATTTCCTTCAGATTCCGCTTCGCGATGGATACCCTTGTCATTAACTAATGGTTCCCATTATCAAACTTATAGAGGACTTTCATCTCTAAAACTCACCTCCATACTAGGTGGAATTTCTTCTTTATCAGCGGACGCGGTGCGTCCGCAGTGTCTGCCTCATAAACTCTCCCTTCTCGAGATCGAATCCGATGAGGTCGATTTCTTCGTAATCGTAAATTTCCTAGTCCTTATCCACGACCTTATTTAGATGGATATATACTTTCTTCACCTTTCCATCCCCTTGTATGATCTAGAAGTGTTCACGTACTTACTGCCACTAGCGTATGTCAAATGTACGTATTCAGTATACCTTGTAGATATGAAATTATATCTACAAATAAAATCGAGTATTTTAAAATGTTGAATCTAGAACATCAAAAAATTAAAATGTTCAAATATGAACATTAATTAAATGATATACAAAAGATGGATAAGCTAGAGGTGTAAATACAATTGAGTCCGGGAATTTAGATTAAATTCTGAAAAATCACTGACGAGGACTAACGTAACTGCGAGAAGTGGAACATGTACGAGGAGTACGTGGACAGGTGATCTTGGTCATCGACACCCTACACGCCCCGAGTTGTGGTGGAATCAGAGGACAAGAAGTACGACGGGCTCAAAGTCCTCAAAATAGTCAAAGAAGTTCTAAAGCGGAAGCTGGACGACTGATTTCGGGGAACTTCCTTGACGGTTCTTTACGTCGATCGTCGGTATCTGTATTCGACATTGTTATATACGTTGGCCAGGTTGTCCAGTCTAATGGTTGACGAGTTCAAGCAGAAGATTGCGGGGGAAATCACAATCTCCCCGGATCCGGGTAAGACCATTCGAAAATGGAGGGAAGAATTCGGGCTATCCCAGCACCAGCTGGCCAACGCCATGGACGTCTCCCATTCCATGATCAGCGATTATGAATCCGGGAGGCGCAAGTCACCCGGAGTCAACGTCGTCAGAAAGATGGTCGACGCGTTTATAGAGCTTGACACGCAGAACGGCTCGCCCGTGATATCCAGGTACAATCCTGATTTTAAGCTGGATTGCATTATGGCTATGGACGAGTTCCCCGGCGGCGTGGACGTGGACTTCTTCATATCCGCGCTGTCCGGAAAGAATCTGAATCCCGACAGGGTGCTCTCGAAGTCCATCTTCGGTTACACGATCGTGGACTCGGTCAAGGCCATCCTCTCACTGGGTTCGGATGACTACTTAAAGATCTACGGGTCGAACACCGAGAGGGCGCTCATATTCACGAACGTTCACTACGGTCGCTCGCCCATGGTTGCAGTCCGGGCCCATCCACTCACGCCCGGTATGGTGGTGTACATCAGGCCGGAGAAGACCGACCCGCTGGCCATAAAGCTAGCTAGGCTGGAGGGAATCCCGCTGGTCACCACCACTCTGGATGTGGACGGAGTCGTGTCGAGGATGGACTCCCTCAAGGAGGGGATTTGATGGAAGTAGGAATTGTAAGTTATGGAGCGTACGTCCCTAAGTATAGGATCAAGCCCGAGGAGATCGGGAGGGTCTGGGGAGTTGACGGCAAATCTATGGGTGAGGGACTGATGATCTACCAGAAGTCGGTCCCCTCGCCTGACGAAGATGTGGTCACAATCGCGACTGAGGCCTCCAGGTACATGATGGCCAGGGTTCCCGAGGTGGACCCTGCAGACATCGGGGCTATTTACGTGGGGTCTGAGTCGCACCCCTACGCCGTGAAGCCAACATCCACCATCGTGGCGGAGGCTATCGAGGCTACACCCGCCATGACCGCCGCGGACATGGAGTTCGCATGCAAGGCCGGGACCGCCGGCATTCAGGTCTGCATGGGCCTGGTCGGAGCCAGCATGGTGAAGTACGGTGTCGCCATCGGCGCTGACACATCCCAGGGGGCTCCCGGAGATGCGCTGGAATACTCCGCATCCGCAGGAGGCGCGGCATACCTTATCGGGTCTGAGAAGGTCATCGCCAGGATCAACAAGACGCTTAGCTTCACCACCGATACCCCTGACTTCTGGAGGAGGGAGGGGCAGCCATACCCCAGGCACGGCGGGAGGTTTACCGGTGAGCCCGCCTACTTCAGGCACATAACCTCCGCGGCGAAGATGATGTTCGACACCATGGGCACCACTGCCGAAGATTACAAATACGCGGTGTTCCACCAGCCCAATGGTAAGTTCCCCACTAGGGTCGCCAAGCAGTTGTGTTTTTCAGATGAGCAGATCCAGTATGGCCTGTTGACGCCCAATATCGGAAACACCTACAGCGGCGCCGTCCCTCTAGGGTTGGCCAATATTTTGGACCATGCTGAACCCGGCGACAGGATCTTCGTGACCTCCTACGGTTCCGGTGCCGGAAGCGATGCATTCGACATCACGGTCACCAACAAGATGGCCAATTATAAGAAGGACAATGCTCCCAGGCTGGAGAAGGTCCTGGAGAACCCGATCTATGTAAGCTACGCGGTGTATGCGAAGTACAAGAGCAAGATCGTCATGCCGGAGTGATAACATGAGGGAAGTAGCAATCATAGGAACTGGGGTCACCAAGTTCGGAGAGCTCTGGGACAAGTCGTTCAGGTCCATCGGCATCGAGGCTGGCATCAAGGCAATGAACGACGCGGGACTCCACGGCAACGAAATCGAGGCTGCCTTCATTGGCAACATGGCTGGGGGGCGCTTCATCAACCAGAAGCACATCGACGCCCTCATTGCAGACTACGCAGGACTGGCAACCAACCACGTCCCCGCAGTCAGGGTCGAGGCCGGCGGAGCCTCAGGCGGCGTGGCTTTCAGACAGGCCGTCATGGCCGTCGCATCCGGCATGCACGACGTGGTACTGGTCGGCGGCGTCGAGAAAATGACCGACATGGACGACGTGTCCATTAACTCCGTCCTAGACACCACCACTGACGCCGAGTGGGAGGCCGGGATGGGGGCTACGTTCGTCAGCCTCCACGGAATGATCGCCCAGCGCATGATCCACGATGGCATCGCCACTAGGGAGGAAATAGCGTCCTTCGCAGTGAATGGTCACTACCACGGCGCCCTAAATCCCAACGCGCAGTTTAGAAAGGCCGTTACCCTGGACACCGTCTTGAGATCTGGACCGGTCGCGACCCCACTGGGGATGTTTGACTGCGCCCCCGTATCCGACGGGGCAGCCGGACTGGTACTGTGCCCTCTGGAAGATGCGAAAAAGTACACCGACTCCTACGTGAAGGTGTCCGCTGTCGCCCAGGCTAGCGACACTCTCGCCTTGTTCCAGAGGCCGGACATCACGTCTTACGGGGCCACTATCGCTGCAGCCAAAGCTGCATACGAACAGGCCGGCATCACTGCCGCCGACATTCAGGTGGCGGAGGTTCACGACACCTACACCGTGTCCGGGATCATGGCGTTGCAAGACCTTGGGTTCTACAAGCGCGGCGAGGCCGGGAAAGCGGTCATGGCCGGCGAGTGCCAAGTTGGGACCAGGAAGCTAGCCGTGAACACCTCCGGCGGCCTGAAAGCCCGCGGTCACCCTATCGGGGCCACCGGCGTGGCGCAAATTGTTGAGCTGGTGGAACAGCTCAGGGGGTCCGCTGACAAGAGACAGGTGGAGAACTGCAAATATGGGCTGGCGCAGAGCACAGGCGGAACGGGATCTGCTGTAACCGTCAGCATCCTGGAGGCGATCTGATGTCATCTGTCGCACGCGAGTGGAGGGAAATCCCCGGCAGGTACAACCTAAAAGGGACTATGTGCACCAACTGTAGGACCATATACTTTCCCAGGCGCGACTTTTGCCCCAAATGTCGCCGCGCAGGCATCGGCAAGGTAAAGGAGTATGCAGTGGCCAGAACGGGGGAGGTCTATACCTACTCCATCGTTTATGAAGCACCCGCGGCCAACAACATGCTCAAGCCCTATGTGGTAGTTATGGTCAGGACGGACGATGGCGTCATGGTCATCGGCCAGCTGGTGGATGTCAATATCAAGGATGTAGACATCGGCATGAAGGTCAGGGCGGTTATGCGTAAGCTCGACACCGATGGCGAGTCCGGCGTCATTCATTACGGATTTAAGTTCGTTCCTGCAGAATGATTCAAATCCATAACGGGGGCGAATGCCCCCGGAAACATGGCCTCACCTCCCAGATAAGAACATTGGATTACATTTTTTTGCATCGCCAAGGACGGTATATTGTGAAAAATCGCCGTCGATTTCAGCGATGTAAGTGGTTTCGAAAAGAGAAACATCATTGCATAATTCACTGGTACAATTCGGTCCATTCAGTTCATCGAATGATGATTTTATGAATCAATTATCTTAAACTATTATTTCATAAAAGATTGATCTTTTCGATGAAGTTGGCTGTGAAGATCGACAATGATCTTCTGTAGATCTCCAGGGGAATCTCCATCTTGGCTATGGCACCATAGCGCATGACGACTATCCAATCGAGCATGAACACGGTCTCCTCCATGTGTATGCGTGTCAGCCCCACATCCTTGGTCAGCGACCTAAGTTCCTTGCGAAGGTTAATCCTCAGGCAGGTGTCCAAGGCTCTCAAAACCTCGTTCAGAAGTAGGATCTTCGATTCGGACGCCAACGTCTTCGCCAGAGCGATGTGCTGCTGCCCGCGGAAGAGCTCCCCGGGTTTCCATCCGGCCTTCTGTTCTAGGTGCACCATGTGCAGCATGCTCATGACGATTTGTTTTGAGCTGTCCTTCGACCATCCCTTAATGCGGGACGCGAAGATGACGTCGTCGTAAACGTTCAGGTGCGGGAACAGCGCGTATGTCTGAGAAAGTATGGTCGCATTGCGGGAGTCTACGGAATCCCCAGTCACGTCCCTTCCGTCTAGGAGCACCCTCCTGAAGTTCGGTTTTGTCAGGTCATAGACCATTTTTATGTAGGTAGTCTTATCGGTGCCGGTGTACTCCAGAATACAGACGTACTCTCCGTCAGCTATGGTCAGAGAGATGTTGTCGGTGATGATGGTGTTGTTGAAACTTTTGCAAAGATTGTCCGGACTATCTTAGGCATCACGCTTCGACTTCCTCCTTATGATGGCCATCAGGCCGAACATTATGATGAAGCATACGAAAATCAGCAGAATCGAACACATGGCGGCCTCGGTGTACAGCCCGTCTTCGACCAGATGAGTAATGTAGATGGGCACCGTGTTGACAGTGTTGCTGATCGACGTGGTCGCCTCGGTTTCCTTGAGGCTTCTTGTGAACGCGAGGACGCCACCAGCGATAACAGCGGACTTGATGATCGGGAAAAAGATCTTCCTGAAGGCCTGAAACGGCTTCGTGCCGAGGGTCATGGCGGCGATCTCATAGTTGGGCTCGATCTGCTTCAGGATTGTAGAGAGCGAGCGAACCATGTACGGGTAGGTGAAGATGATGTGCAAAAGGATGACTAGCACATATAGGAACAGGCTTAGCCTCAAGTCGGACAGGTCTATACCATTGGGGGAGATTCAGAATATCACTACGGATATCCCTATGACCGCGGTGGGGAACGCTAGTGGCATGTCTAGAAGAGTATCCAGCCACTTCTTCCCACGAAAGTTCTTGTGGACCATAATCCACGCCATGGCAAACCCATAAGGATATCGATGAGGGTGATGATCAGCGCGATGCTGAATAAGTTAGCCATGGCACTGAGCATCGTATTCCTGTTATCCTCGTCGTTTAGGACCCTTTGCACGAGGCCCCATTTCGTGAAGATGTGGATGATGATAAAAATCAATAGTATTGCAATAGCTATGATGAAAGCGGCGCAGGCGAATACGAACCAGGCCCTACGGACCTTGGAACTGTCGGAGAGTTTGTTCAGGCTCTTTAACAGAAACAAAAGGCACGTTTCCTCAAAATATGAATACGCTGACGACATTGTTGCCGCGGAAGATCACTCTGCTGAGATGCCTTCCGTCCCTACTTTTTGCATCCTTTCCATGGTCTCGTCGAGGACCATGTTCATGTATTCGTCGAATCCGGTAAGCCTTCCCTCGAATAACTTGCTGTCCTTCAGGGAGTGACACGCGCTTATCCATCGAATTCTCCAACAGGATTGCCGGTATCGCCATGCTATCATGTTTCAAAATCCTTCTTTTGTTAATAAATTTGTACCGCGATATAAACTATATCGCATCTGTTTGAATGCCTGTTGTGATATTATAGCCATGCATTGGGCGACAGATTGCTGTTCGTCAATCAAGTGAGAAATAGGTACAGAAATACAATCGTAGGCAGGTGAGACCGCTCAGGATGGGGAGACGGCCCTATCACTCTCTCTCGCCGGAGGAGTTCTTCGCCTGGGCCTCAATCCAGGCTTTTATGTCAGACTTCCTAGTGGAGCCAATGCCAAAGTACTCAGAAAATTTGTTCGTGGTATTGAGCTCCAACGTCTGGCCTGACTTTTTGCCGGAGACGAAACCCATCTCGATCAGCTTGTGGACGTCGTTATAGGTGCGGGGCCCACGGGCCTTGAATAGCTCGGACTGGAGCACGGGTTGATTGTATGCGATGGTGGAAAGCGTCCTCATTAGACCGCTGGACATCTCCGCCCTGGTGAACATGCCGGTGAAGTCGGTGTACTCGGTACGGAGCATCATCCTGTACTGGTTCCCGACTTTGGAGATTATTATAGCGGAGTCACGCTCATCGTACTCCCTACGGAGGTCCATGACCGCCATACGGATCTCCTCCTCGGGAATGCCGGTCCTTTCCGTAATCTCGGATATGCGGAGTCCTTCGGCGCTAGAGAACAGTGCGGCCTCCGCAGCGCGTTTGATATCCACCTCAAATCACCGCCTCAGGGGTCTTACCTCCATGCGTGTCCTCGATGGTGCTGGAGGTCCACTCCATCTTTATCCCTATGTATATCTCACCATTGGGGAGGTTGTCTTGCCAGACCGCTAGGCGCCCGTCCCTGACCATATGGAGCACTGAAACGAACACGGTCAGGTTCTCATCGAGGCTGTCGGTATACAGATCACGGATACTAATCTGTCCGATACCGAGCTTCTGGATCCTCCTCCACACGGCCTCGATGTCTTGTTTGTCGTCCTCCTCATGGGCCTTGTTCTGGAAGGTTTTGGGCTCCATCGCCCTCAATTCCGCCCTGACGCGCTCCCTCTCCCTCTGGATCTCGATCTCCTTCCTGGCGTCCTCGAAAGCATCGATCAGCTCGTACATTGTGACCGGACGGAACGACTCCCTTTGGTACGCTTTCCTGAAGGAGACCTCCGGGATGAACATGGGCTCGTCGTCGTAGAAAAAGCTGTCATCGGTTTCCTCGATGTACACCTCTGCCGGGGGCTCGCTTCTCTCCCTGGTGGACTCGGATTGCATCCTCAGGATCTTCCAGGCCATAAGCAGCAGCTTCCCGGCTACAATTATGTCGAAAGTACCGTTAGAAATCTTTACCTCGTACATCCTCACGAACTGGGAAATGTCTATCTCCCAGGGATCCATGCCGTTCTCCAACACTAGGTTGAAGACAGCCCTTATCGACTCGTCGACGGGGTCCTGGAGCCTCTCCCCAGACTTGGCCCGGGAGAGTATGTCCATGTATCCGCCCAGGCGCCTGAGGGACTCTTCGTCGTCCGCCAATGCCTTGTGGAACAGCAGATGCTGCTCCAGTTCCTCTATCCTTGTGTTCCCACCCATTTCAAATCGCCTCTTCCAGCCTCTTGAGGGCCTCTTCTTCGTAGTGGGAGACCTCATCCAAGTCGGGCTGCATTATGACCCTGCTTATGCCGCTGGGCGGCCTGGTCACGCCTATGAGGTGGTCTGCCAGGGCCAGTGTGACCTTCCTCAGTGACACCTGTATGAACTGCGCCTTCACGGAGCTCTCCTTGACCCTCTTGGCCACCATCTCCGCGTTGATCGAGTCCAGGAACATATCCACCTCATCCAGCACGTAGAACGGAGACGGCTGGTGCTCCTGGATCGCGAATATGAACGATAACGCCGTTAGAGACTTCTCCCCTCCGGAGAGGGCTTCCAGCCTCAACAATTTGCCGTTCCTGGGCTTAGCGTTGATCAGTAGGCCGCCGGAAAATAGGTCGTTCTCGTTCTCTAAGCCCATGAACGCCTCTCCGCCGCCGGAAAGCTGAGCGTAGATCGCCCTAAAATTCTCGTTGACGGCGTTGTAAGACTGCATGAACAGACCCTTCTTCTTGGAGGTCAGCGACGCCATAAGGTTGGTGAGCTCCCTGATGTGGCAGTTCAGACTCTCAACTTCGGCGTTGAGGCCGTCGAGGCGAGTCTTCCTTTCGTCGTACTCCTCTATTGCACGGAGGTTCACGTTACCTAGCTTCGCCATCAGGGTCTCCTTCGCCCTGATTGTGCGCCTGATCTCTTCCTCGGAAGGGATGGGCTGCTCGACCTCGAAGTCGATGGCCTCAACCTCCGCCCTTAGCTCCGCCACAGATCTATTCAACTGGATCTCTTGGGCCCTGAACGACTCGAGAGTGGCCGTCGCGTTCTCGATGTCCTTCAATTTCTCCCTTATCTCCAAGTCGAGGCGGTACTTCTCGGCCACTAGCGCGTCCTTCTGGTTACGGAGGTTCTCGATACTTCCCTCCATTTCCGCTTCTATTGAGCGCAGCGCATCCAAGTCCAGCCTGGCGCGCTCCATCAGCGCAGCGTTTTCCTCGATGACGTGAGCATCTTCCGCTATCGCGTGGTTGACGGAATCTAGCTGCATCTGTAAGGACTCATTTTGCTTCCCGTAACCAGCAATCTCAGTGTCGATGCCGCCGATCTGTAACTTATAGTCGGAGATGGACTCCCTTAGCTTATATATGCGGTCTCTAACCGCCTGTATTCTGTTTTGCAAATCTGTTGGTGCGATCTCCGCCATACGGGCCTTGATCCTGTTTCTGTCGTCGGTCAAAGCGGAGAGCCTAGACGAAACGTTTTCAAGGGCGCTCCTGGCGGATTCAAGCTCGTCGTCAGCGTCGAATATTCTCTGTCTGGCGATATTGAGCTCGCCCGAGACTTTAGAATGGGTCTTCTCCAGCTCGGAGACCCTCCCTTTGAGCTGGGCTATTTGCTCCCTTTGCTCTAGACTGGCAGACGAGGCTTTCCTCATTTCATCGTCGATGATGCGGATCTCGTCGTGGACTTGCCTAAGCTTCTGGCGAACCGTGTCCAGGGCCTCTCCCGCCTTCCTGAGCCTCTTGCCGGTCTCGACCAGCTTGTCCTCGGATATCGCACCGAACTTCATCATGTTCTGCTGGCTGAGGTTACCTCCGAGCATGGCCCCAGACGCCTCAATCAGTTCGCCGCCTATGGTGACGATCCTGATCCCGCCCATGATCCGGCGAGCAGTGTCCATGTCCCGGACCACGAGTGTGTCCCCGAAAACGTACCAGAATGCGTTGTAATATTTCTGGTCGAAGTCGATCAGGTCGATCGCGTACCCCTCGGACTCCTTAACGCTCATAATCGCCTTGGCTCTGGGTTTACCGCCCATCATCTTGGCGAGCGGTAGAAATGTGACACGACCCAGCTTCTCCCTCTTCAAGTATGAGATGGCGTCGGCGGCTACCTGGTCGTCATTCACCACCACGGCCTGCATCTTTCCCCCCGCGGCCACGGAGAGCGCAGTCTCGAAGCTCTTATCCACGGTGGCTAGTTCCTGGATGGTGCCGTGGATCCCGCGCATCTTGCCGCGGTTCCTCAGTGATAGGATGGCGTCCACCGCTGTGCTACCGCGGTTCATCCTCTCCGAGACCTTCTTTTCGGCTTGCAGAGAGTTGTACTCAGCGTCGATCCTCCTATATGTAGCGTCCAACTCGGACTCCTGCTTCTCCAGCTCGGACACCCTGCGCTTGGCCTCCGAAATCCTGTTCCAGAAGTCCTCAATACTGGGTCCGACTTCAGTCTTCAGCTGATTCAGGCTCCACTTTGCATCTTTGATTTCGAATTCTATGTTCTGGGTCCTCTCATCCAAGTTAGCGAATGCCATATGGGCCTCTTCCGAAACCGCCTCGGCTTTTGCAAGCCTCGCCTGGGATGACCTGAACTCAGCAGAACAAACTTCGAAGTCCATATCAATGTGCTCCAAGTCCCTCTGCAGCTCCCCCTGCTCACCACCAGTGTCCATAATTGCGGAGGATATCTCGGCCTCCTCGGCCCTGGCAGACTCCATACGGAACTCGGCGTCCTCCATTCTCTGCAGGAGATCTTTGCGGCTCTGCCTGAGATTTTGGACCTCGCCGGAGTTCCTGGCGATGGACTCCTCAAAGCTCGACTTGAAGCCCTGCTGCTCTCTCATGTCAACCTTCGCGACCTCGCAGCGGTCCCTCTTCGTGACGAGGTCGATCTTGGTCTGTTCTATCCTCGCCTTGAGCTCCTTGTACTCAGGACCGATCTTGGAGGCAATCTCGTCTTCTTTGGCGGAGATCTCTGCCTCCTTCTGTGTGCGGAGATGCTCTCTCTCAGCCTTGGTTGCTCTGTCGAAATCTATGGTCCTCTCCAGCCTTGAGATCTGATCCGCCATGCTATCGCGCTTGGCTTGCTCTATCTGAATTTTTCTGTAGGAGTACTGAGCCCTTGCCATCTCTAGAGCAGCCTGCGCGTCGAGGTACGCCCTCGCGTCTTCCTTGTCCTTAGCTAAGCAGTCCACTTGATGGTTCAGCTCCTCCACGACGATCCTAATCCTGTCAAGGTTATTCTCGGCTTCAGATTTCTCTGTCCTGGCCTTCTCGATGTCCTCGTCGAAGCTGGCTATGCCGGATATGGCGTCTATGATGCGCCTTCTCTCTATGGCACCCATCTGGACGATGCGTGTGACGTCGCCCTGTTGGACCATGTTGTAGCCGTCGGCGCTGATCCTGGCCTTGGTGAGGAGGCTGTCGAATTCAGTCATAGTAGATTTACGGTCATTGATGTAGAAGTACGAGCTGTAGTCGGTTTCGTTGTTGGACATCTTCACGTAGCGTGTGAGCCTAACGGTGTTATTATCCCAAGGCATAAGGCGATCGGTGTTGTCGAAGACCAGGGACACCTTAGTGTACCTCGCCTTACTCTTGGACTTCCCGCCATCGAATATGAGGTCGGAGAGCTTGCCGGCGCGCACCGCTTTGGAGCTCTTGGGCCCAAGGACAAAAAGGATGGCGTCAGTTATATTCGACTTGCCAGAGCCGTTCGGCCCGGTGACTGCTGTGTATCCTTCCATCAGCGGTACCGACAATTTGCCGCCAAATGATTTGAAATTCTCCATCTCGACCATTTTTAAATGCAAACTCTTACACCTCTTCCTAGATCCTCCCGGGCTGAACCCAACTGCATCTCATCGTTGTATATATCCAGTCGCTAGCCGGGATTCTTTCATTCACCCAGGCACGCGCACTCTTTAAAAAGAATGTCGTGCGTCATATTTAAATGGGGTGTAAATCCAGACGGTAAACGCCCCTATATAATTCGGGTTAAAACTTGAATATACAGAAATTGAGTTGGATTGATTTATGGCGTGTGAATCTTGCGATATACAAGGCATTCGT
>CAZIJM010000029.1:0-11472 GCA_964539695.1 uncultured Methanomassiliicoccales archaeon
GTACAGAAGCCGGGACCCTTGGTCCCGGCCGACCGCGACGCCACAAGTGAAAACCGAGGTATCTCTTCAAAAAATGCAAATGTATATGTGCATAGGCATAATTGCCAAATTCAGGTATTATATAAATATTCCGTCTAGATAAAAATTGGATTCATACATTTTTATAACAACTAATTGTTCTATGATTATGGAGAGCATGAGAAGGTCTATGACGGACTGCTGGATTGGAAGACCGTCAGCAACGGGAATAGTGCCAATCTTTATCGACGGAGTCAGATGCACGAGTAAGAGCTATGGCCGGAACATTCGCCAGGGAACAGTACAGGACCAATCTGGTCATTAACTTCTCAGATGTCTCCTAAAAACATCAAGGACTACTTTAGAGAAAGCACTGAGGACCTAGGCCTGTTTTTCAACAAACTATCCTATCATTTTAAAGTCAGACTGTACTCGTACGAATCCGTGATAATATTCGACGAGGGCCAGTTATTCCCTTTGGTCAAACAGAAGATCAAACGGTTCGTGAAAGACAGCTGCTTCGACCATATAGAGATGGGACCCTGTTTTCGATAAAAGAGAACACCAAGGACATCCTGATCCCTTCAGAGGAATATTACAAATCTTGCATCCGATGGTCTTCGAGGAATTCCTCTGGGCGATGGGGAATGAGACAACCGTCCTGTTTCTGAAAGAGTACTTCGAAAAGAGGATGCTGTTGAGACCAGACGGCTACAAAAAGACGTGAACCTGTTCAGGCAGTACACGATCGTCGGAGGAATGCCCCAGGCCGTGGAGACGTACGTTAAGACGAAGAACCTAATTAAGACGGACTCGGTCAAGAGGGGCATAGTCAGCCTATATCGCCAGGATGTCAGGAAATATGCGAAGAACTGCAAGCATGTGGAAGCCATATTCGAAAACATATCAGCGAGCCTGTCTGAGAAAGACATGAAGTTCTCGCCAAGAGTCATGAGGAAGAAATCGGTTACTAGGAATTATGAAAACGACTTCCCTGGCTGGACTACTTCATGGTAATGAACATATGCTACAACACCACCGACCCGAAGATGGGCCTAATAATGTGTCTGGACAGGACCACCCTCAAGCTGTACATAGGGGACACGGGACTTCTGGTAACATATTCATGATGGATTGCGAACTTGAAGACGAGAATTTCTACAGGGACATCTTGCTCGACATGAAGAACGTGAATGAGAGCATGTTCGTGGGAATATCGTCGCATAGATGCTTACAGCCAACGGCACGAAGCTATTCTTCTATTCGAGAGTGGATGAGAAGAAAAATGACGAGACCATAGAGTTGGACTTCCTTGTGCGCATCGACGGGAAGATCTCCCCTGTGGAGGGTGAAGTTGGGCACAAGATACAGTACTTCTCCCTTGATAAGTTCAGGAAGAAGTTTAGCGAGACGATCTGATAGTCTTATGGCTCTGTACCAGGGATCTGCACGAGAAGAACGAGGTCCTTTTTCTTTTACTGTACATAGCTTCCCACTCTGACTCAGAACATTGTGCTGGAATCGATATCGAAAGCCAGTCTATACTCTCCGGCGTCGTGGATAGTCCGGTATGCCATGCCGTTTCATATCCATGTCATGCAGGCGCGGTTACCGTGATGAGATGGATCCAGCAGTTCTTGTCGCTGAAATCTAAATGCACCGTCTCCATGATGACGGGCGGGCGTCACCCCTTAGCGGTCGATGAAGTCATCGTAGTCTATAGGTATACGGAACGTGGCGGTCCTACCGTCGACGTTTATCACTGTGACCTCAGCCTTCGTCGGGGAGACGGCCTTAACGGAACCTTGAAGTTGTTGATCATCTCGTTGCTGATACACCTGAGGCTGTACACGTTGGTGTCGCCATCCTAGGGACGCCTTGGACGTCTGGCACCCTCGACGCGGAACTCGGGTATCTATATAGCGACCGTCTCTGCCACATCGTGAACCGGGAATGTGGTGTAGATCATGTTACAATGATAGTTACGGGGGTTTAAGAATCAGATTCCCTCAGGACATTCATTTTAGACCTATAAAATTCAAGGGCCTCGTCGACAGAGACCGAATTCCCCCAGCTCATCATGGTGTAATACATCTCGTCCAGGGTCTCGTAGGTTCCCTAAGACGAGAAGCCATTACTTTCGTAAAAGTTGAACCTTCAGAGCCTCTTCCCGATGTTCTCCGCGTTCCTGTTCGCCAGCTCCGCATTGAGGAAGAGTCTCCTGCCTCCGCAGGAGCACTTGATGGTCTATAGGGTGTCGGAGTTGATACCGAAGATGCGGCTGTCCGGCACCATGGCCAGGTACAACAGGAAGACCAGACCCTCCGTGTAGACCACGTATTCGATTCCGGTGAACCCATCGGTGTCGATCCAGAAGAACTTGCAATCTGGATCCTTCGTAAGAGAGACCAGTACGTCAAAAAGGATGCGCTTCTCCTTGGGAATGCGTTCTCACAAAGCTCTCTGATGTGTCCCTCCACGGAGGAGTCCAGCGGCCTCAGCTTGAATCCGGTTATGCGGTCACCCGGACCTTTCTGCGGACCCGCGTCAGGGCCGCCTTCCGAAAGCAATGATCGACAACACGCTCCAGGACGGGTCCAGGCTGGCCTCTCTCCTTACAAAGTCCTCGGCAGCTTCCGAGTCTGAGCCCCTGAGCCTGACCTGTATCCAGCAGCTTCCCAGGCCGAGGTCCTCGGCTTCCAGCTGCATCATTACAGAGGCGATGGAGGCGTCTTCGATCCATACGTCACAAACGCCCGAGTCGGCGGCAACGATAACAGCGAAGGTTGCAGTTTCCAACGGGGTGGTGGACGACGGCTTGCAGAGCGCCAGCCTCCTTATCAGCCCCACGTCCCGGATGGGCACCAGCCTGACGTCCTTCAGGTTCCTGGAGGAAGGGGCTATCCGACCCGCCTCATTGATAAGGGATATCTCCTCCTCGGAGAGGGGCGCGTCAGTGAAGACCCTGCACGTTTTCCTCCTCCTGGCCAGATCTATGAACATGGGATTACTCCAGCAAGATGGCAGGCCTCCCGGGGGCAGCTACCCTGGCCTTGTTCTGAGGGTCGTACACGTTGGGCGAGTCAGCGAAGAGCACCTCCACCTCCAAACCAGTTTCCCTGGCCAGAAACTCCTTGGCGGAGGTCAACAGCGAGAATTCGTCGGTCTCGTACAGCATTCTCTTGGACTCAGGGGACGACCTAGGAAACTCGACGGCCACTTTCTTGGCCAGCTCCGAAGCGGCCTTGCCGTTCCTCTTTATGGACTCATCGGCCATGCAGGCCTTGGTCAAGTCGGGGATCGTGAGCCTCCCCTCTGACAGCATAGCGGCACCCCTCCTCATGACCTCCCTCTTCCACTCGGCGGAGATGTAAAGGACGATCCTGCTGGGCTCTAACTTGGCGATCTTCCTGATCTCAGTGATGTCGGACATCACATCTCTGATGAGGTTCTCGCTGTATTCGGACTCCATAGAGATCTTAGAGAGGTCAGCCTTCGGCAGCTGGGATGCGGAGCCAAGGCCATCGAACCCAGCGGCCTCCCATAGTTCCTCCGCTGTGTGAGGGGTCACAGGCATCATGGCTTGAATCCAGATCTTCAGGGCCTCGCGGATGATATTGGCGTTGCTCCCGCCGCGCCTGAAGTACCATTTGATATCATTGTACATGTCGAAGTATACCACGGTGGTCATCTGCCTCAGGTCGTAGATTTCCATGGCCTCCCCAATCTCGTTGAGGTGAGTGTTGAACCTGGACATCAGCCAGGTGTCCATCTTTCCGGCGGGGGAGTTAGACTCGGCAGCGATAATCTCCTGCACCGCACCGGAGATCCTATCCACCCTTTGGCGATAGGTCATGACGGTGTCTTCCGACCACTCCACGTCCACGAACATCGACGCCACGTGAGAATAGTATAGTCTTATGGCGTCCACCCCGAATTTTGTCACGGCGCCGGGGATGGGCTGCGCCCCTCCCTTGGACTTGGAGATTTTGTCGCTATTCTTGCCAGTGATGTACCAGTGGACCATGATGCCCCTAGGACACATGTCTTCGGGAAGGATGGCTATATGGTTGAACAAGAACGCAGGGAAGTGGACGGTCATGTGCTCCTTGCCGCCCAGGTTAATGTCCAATGGGTACCAGTAAAGGATATCCGCCCTGATGGTGTCCAGCAGGTCCGCGGGCACGCTGATGAACCTAGACACCTCCGCGGCGTCTCCCCTCCCGAGAATGACATAGTCAAAAAATGCCTCTGTCATCTGCTCCGGCTCGATATAGTGGGAGTTAACATAGAGCGAGATCGTGTAGTAGATAGGATACAGGGTGGAGTCCGAGATGGCCTCAATGATCCACTTGTCATCATAGGGGAACCTGGTACCCAGCCAGTTGCCCAGTCTGACGCAGGCCCTCTCCCTGAACCACTCCAGGATGTTGTGCACGTTCTCGGCGTATTCCTGAGGGTTGATGTCCATATCTCTGCAGTAGGCGGAGGTCTTCTCAGTCAGGTCTCTGTCCGCGTAGTTGATGAACCACTGGTCGTCGATCCTCCTGATGTGGACCCTACGGCCGCACCTGCAGACAACCTCCTCGGTGAGGTCGTAAAAGAGCTCGGCCTCCCCTGCATCGATCATGGCTTGACGCATCCTGTTCTTGGCATCTTCTACGCGAAGGCCGGCGTACTTGCCGCAGGTGTCTTTCATGCGGCCTATGTGGTAGCTGTCTTTGTAAATCTGTTTTTTGGCGTCTACCAGCTTAGAGTCACCGGGCCGGGTGATGCCCAACCTGTCGATAATATCCTTGGCGGGGAAATCACCGTAGCCCTTTATCTCGATAATCGAGATCGGAATGACGGAGTCGATGAGCTCCTGCGACAATCCGTACCTCTCTTTCAGGGCGGGGTCTTTCTTTACGGCCTCCAACGAGATCCAATCGTCGGGCGCGTCGGACGGAACGGATGTGACCAGACCGGTACCAACGTCAGGGTCGCAGAACGTTGCTGGGAAAACGGGAATCCTCCTGTGGATCATGGGTGCTTCGCACATCCACCCGATCATCTCGCTTCCCGGGATTGTGCCGATCTCCTCGATGCTATCCTTTTGGAGCCGCAGCTTTTCCGACGCCTGCGGGGACACGATCCAGGTCTTCCCATCCTTCCTGATTCTCTTATATTCCACCTCAGGGTTCACCCAGAAGCAGACCTGACCGTACACGGTCTCTGGCCTGAGCGTCGCTGCCACCAGAAACTCGTCCCCGTGCCTGAACTTGAGGAGGGTATACTCCTGTATCTCTGCCTTTCCGCCCTTAGAGATGTCCGTCTCAGAGGGATCAACCGCAACGGGCCCGCAACTTAGACATGCTGGTGCGTAGTAGGGCTTCTGGATCAGAAGGCCGGCGTCGTGCAACTTCTTGAACTGCCATTGTATGAACCTGCCATAATCGGGGTACAGCGTACAAGTGAATCTCCTCCAGTCGACGAGGAATCCGAACCTCTTCCAGTAGTCATTGATGTAGACTTTGTTGAAAAACTCGACCACAGACATTGGGTCCTTCATCCCTTCGAGGTCGGCGTCAGTGCAGCCGTTCCTCCTGAGGTAGTCTATAGTGGTCTCGTCACCATGGGCGATCCTGTTGTATAGTGAGATGCCGCCGTTGCCGGTGGCGTGGGTTCCCACAGGGAAGAGGACGTTGTACCCGGTCATGCGTTTGTACCTGCCGATGGCATCTACGTAGGTGCATCCGCGGAGATGCCCAACGTGGAGGTACCCGGTGACGCCGGGGTATGCAAAGATGATCATGAACTTGGGCTTGGATTCGTCTCTCTCAGACCTGTCCAGACCTGCCTCCGCCCAGCGGGCTTGCCATTTGACTTCAATGCTTTCGTAGTCGTTTGCCATAGGATCCCTTGCTTATACGTGCGCGTATAAAGGAATGCATTAAATATTCTATGTGGACGGGAACACTGTTACATAATTCGATAGATATGACGGTCTGAGCCGGTTATTAGACCGGCTTAGTTACCCTTTACCACGACTCCGTTGCTAGTCTCTTCAAGTACTTGAGCGTGGAGGTCCTTGTAGAAGTTGAACGACATCGTCTTGAGGAACATCTCAAGGGAGATTTCGCTGTCAGTAATAATCGACACGATCTCACTGATTGTCCGCTTGAAGTCGAAGAAAATGCATTCCAACTTCCAACGATATACGGACTCACTTTTTTTCTTCATTCGTCGTTGGGTATGGCCAGATACTCCCTGGTGGTGACGCCCTTGGTAATGCAACCGTTGCTCTTCTCGTTGTAGTTGGACTTGGACTTAACGACCAGCGTGTAACCCTGCTTTTCAGAGTCCTTCCAGTTCTCTTTAACCTCGTAGGTCGAATCGATGTGGATTGTATCAAAGACATGACCTTCAATGAAGGCCATATCCGTCAGCATGTGAAACATGGTGTTGTCCCTTATCTTGTCCATGGTGAGGATATATACTATGATCCTGTTCGTGTCCACGTCGATAAGGACGTGCATTTGATCCACCTTCTATAATTCGGACCGACGCCCCACTTGTTCCTCTTCCAGAGGTTTGTGTTGTTCAGGTTGAACCTTATGGAATCGGCGGCACCGATCCGGTGCCGTCTCTTCACCCTAAACGAGACATACAAGGAGACGATCTTGTAGTTCCTGCCGTTCACTGATACCAGTATGTCCATAAATATCCTTCACGTGTCTGTGTACGATCATGTACTTGGGAAAAGTGTATCCTGGAATCCGTACCTGTGGATAAGGCCGTGTCTCCGTAGGTCCTTGTAATGACCGCAGGCGTCGCCGGCAGCGGCTCTCTAATTGAAATTGTCAGGCCCATGATAAATAGCACCCACATGATCATGTTATCTATGTAGAGTACAAACAACCGAACTTCCCGCGGTTCATCTTAGCTAGCTCCTCACGGAATGCTCTCATACAGGACACGGTGTCCCTACTGTAAATCATAGTATGCATGCGGGAATAGTTCTTGGCGTACATCTCCGCTTTGAACAGTTGTCTATTTGTACTGTCGACTTCCTCTCGCTATTTACGAAGTCCGCAGTTAGAACACCTTCAACACTCCTAATATACATGGACGAGGATGCCAGCGCGATGATACTAATCAAACTGGGAGGAAGTGTCATCACCGACAAATCCCAGTACAAGAAGTTCAATTGTGAGCAGGCCACCAGGCTTTGCAGGGAGATCGCCGAATCGAAGAGGTCTGTAATTATTGTTCACGGTGTCGGCTCATTCGGGCATGTCCTTGCCAAAAGATACAAGATTCAGCAAGGCCTTGTGGACTTCTGCCAGGTCTCCGTGGCGGCACAGATCCACCACGACGCCATGGAGCTGGGCCTCCTCATGACCCAGACGCTCATCGAGAACGGCATCCCCGCGGCTTCTGTCGCACCTGGCAGTTGTTTTATCGCAGACAACGGCAGGATCCTATCCGGTGACACGGAGGCCATCAGAGCGTTGGCTCATATAGGAATAATGCCGGTAACCTTCGGTGACGTGGTCATGGACCGCTCCAGAGGCTTCTGCATAATTTCAGGGGACCAGATGATGGAGGTTATGGCGGACCTTTTCAGGCCTGAGCGTGTGATTTTCGTATCAGACATCGACGGCCTCTACACCGCGAACCCAAAGATAGACCCGTCTGCCGAGCTCATTCCTGAGTTCGATGCCGCTATCCTGGAGGCGATCTCTTCGGAGTCCAACGTAGACGACGTCACTGGAGGGGTACGCAACAAGATGGAGGCGATGCTCCGTATGTGCGATAGGGATAGGGACTGTGTGCTGGTAAACGGCACTGTCTCGGGAAGGCTACTTTCGCTGCTGAGGGGTGAGGAGGTGACCTGCACGGTCGCCAGGATGTGATTCCATGACACAGATCAGAGAAAGGAAGGCGGACCACATCGACATCTGCGTGAACGAGAGGACTGCTCCGGGGTACTGCTATTGGGACGACATCAGGTTCGTACACAACGCTCTGCCTGAGATCAATGTGGACGACATCGACACTTCCTGCACCCTCTTCGGCAGGAGACTCGAGTTTCCGCTTATCGTCACCGCTATCACCGGCGGTTTCAGCGGAGCAACGAGGATCAACTCCAACATAGCCGAAGCCTGCGCTGAACTCGGTATCGGCATGGGGGTCGGGAGTGAGAGGGCCGGGGTCACCGGTATCTGTCCCGAGAGTTATTCCGTTGTCAAGGAGTTCGACGTCCCCCTGGTCATTGGGAATGTAGGGGCACCCCAGCTGGTCCCGCAGAAGAGCAGGGATCTCTTCAGCGCTGAGATGGTTGGACAGGCCAGGGACCTGATCGACGCAGATGTGGTGGCCATCCATCTGAACTACCTTCAGGAAGTCGTCCAGCCGGAGGGGGACACAAACGCCGCCGGCGTTAGGGACGCCATCCACGGGCTCGCCAAAGAACATCCCGTGATGGTCAAGGAGACCGGCGCCGGAATCTCTCGCGACGTCGCGGACAGGCTCAAGGGCATCGGTATCTTGGGAATTGACATCGCCGGCATGGGCGGCACTAGTTTCTCCGCTGTAGAGCTCTATAGGGCCATGAAGGCGGGGGACTATGTCAGGACGAGCATGGGCGAGACTTTTTTCGACTGGGGGATCCCATCACCGGTATCGCTCCACGAGTGCATCGGGTGTGGGCTCCCGCTGATCGCTTCCGGGGGCGTCCTCTACGGGGTACACGTCGCGGCCTCTGTGGCGATGGGGGCGACTTGCGCGGGAATGGCCAACACTGTTCTCAGGGAGGCCACTGAATCCGCTCGGGCAGTCATCGACAAACTCATGGTTATCAGGGAGGAGCTGAGAGCTGCGATGCTCCTCACCGGGTCTGCGGACCTGGGGGCCCTCGCGAAGGCCAGGTACGTGGTCCTCGGACAGACCAGACAATGGATTGATGCGCTATGATAGACGCCAAAGAGTATTTGAAGAAGATGTCCTCCGAACTGGACGGACCGATCAAGAGTTACATAGGTGACGAGGAGCCCAAGAACCTCATGGACTCCTCCAAGCAGTACCCTTACATCGGTGGTAAAAGGATGCGCCCTGCCATGGCCATCGCTTGCTGCGGCGCCGTTGGAGGGGACAGGTCCAAGGCCGTCCCCCTGGCTGTCGCTGTGGAGTACATCCACAACTTCACCCTGATCCACGATGACCTGATGGACGGGGACGAGGTCCGCAGAGGGATGCCCACGATTCATATGGGCTACGGAATGCCCACTGCCATTCTGGCTGGCGATGCGTTATTCGCCAAGGCCTTCCAGATCATCTGTGATCTGGATGTGCCTGCCGAGAGGATGAGGAATGCTCTGAAGTACATCAGCCAGGCCGTCTGGGACCTAGCCCGCGGACAACAAATGGATGTTAATAACGAGGGGAAGCTGGTCACCGAGGACGTCTACATCGAGACGATCAGACTGAAGACCAGCGTTCTATTTGCAGCCGCTGCTGCGGGAGGGGCCATCATCGGGGGCGCGGATAATAACACTGTCAGGGCAATTAATGAATATGCCATCGAGTTGGGGCTCGGGTTCCAGATGTTTGACGACTACCTGGGTGTGACCGGAGACCCCACCAAGACCGGCAAGTCCGTGGGTAACGACATCCGCAAGGGCAAGTGCACATGCATGGTCATCCACGCGCTCAATAACATAAAGGATCCCTCCAAGCTGGAGGAGTTCAGGTCTGTCCTAGGCAACTCAGACGCCACCGACGAGCAATGTGCCCGCGCCAAAGACATCATGGAGAGAGCTGGGTCCATCAGGTACGGCCTGGATCTCGCCAGGAGGAGGGTCGACACTGCCATCTCCAAGATTGCCGGGCTTCCCGAGTCTGAGGACAAAGAGTTCATGGTCGCCCTGGCGAATTACGCCATCGACAGAGAGGTCTGAGCCTCTCGGCCCCGGGTGCACATCCCGGGGAAATCCAGTTCCTATGACCGACGACCTCCGCACGGAGAGGACCGGTCTCACATCCGCCGAGTTTTCAACTTTTTGCAGAGTTAGAGATACAATGACATCCCGTCTCCGGCGTCTGCGAGCGCACAGGGGTTAGTTACGGCACATTCTATCTTCACTACGGATGCCTCGATAACGTCCTCAGGGACATGACCGTATACTCTCTGAAGGGAAAGTCGCGAAGCCGTACAGATACGTAGACGGATTGGTCCGGTATTCCTGCCTTTACAAGATTTGCGACAGGGCGCACCGAAACCCGGGATACGGGGCGCTTTTCTTGAAAGGGGGCCTATTGGGATTTATAGCAGATCGCATCTCGGAGATGAACAGGGACGCCTATGTCAGGAACTCGTGCTTCGCTACGATCTACTTCCCAGAGATACCAAGACGATCTCCGAGTTCCAATTCAACGGGTGCCTGGTAATTAATCGCAGGTCTTTTTTAGAGGGGAACCGCAGGCTAAAGAGGAATCTGGACATGGTGGGGGCGTTCATACTCTCCGGTCTGGATAGGTTCTTTCCGTATGGTTCTTGACACATCCCACCCCTGTCCAGTCGTTTCCCAACACCTTTATCCGTTCCGACGCCGAGATGCGGTCATGGATGTTAGTAGGTTCCAGCCGGTCATCATAGTAGCATCGGCGGTCATCGGGATCGTCCTGGGGATAGCGTGCCCGTGGGGTGGATGGTCATGCTCATAGAGGTTTTCTTAATCCTTCTGTTGTACGTCCTGTTTCTGTCGACAAATTTCCGTGGTATAGCCAGGTTATTCGCAAACCTCCGCTTTAACGTCGCCACTTTGACGCTTAACTTCGTTTTCACGCTAGTCGTTTCCTAGGTGCTAGGAATTCTGTTCTTTCCCGACTCCTTCTAGCTGGTGATAGGATTGATAATACTTTTGGTGACACCCTGCATCGATTGGTACCTGGTTTTCACCGATATAAGTCGCGGGACGTAGAGCTAGGAATGTTGATGATGCCGCTGAATCTGGTCTTTTAGTTGCCGCTCCTCCCCGTGTACTTTTGATCTTTATGGGTAGTCGCGTAGAGTTCGATATTACGTCTATGTTAGCCATATGGCCGTTGCCCTAGTGGTGTCTTTCGCGGCTGCCACAGCCACCAGGCTAATTCTGGGGAGGTGCGGAGCGCTTGACAGGCTTCTCGACGAACGCAGGGACAACCTGGATCATGTTTATGTGCCTGGCGATCGTCGTGATGTTCACCTCCGAGAGCAAGGTACTCCTGGAAAATCTGTCGCTGCTGCTCACGGTGTTCATCTCGCTCATCGTCTCCTTCCTGCTCCTGTTGGCCGTCTCCCAGACAGCGAGCAAGATGCTGAAGTTCCCGTACGTGGATCACACCGCCCTAACAATTGAGTAGGAGACTGGCGGTAATCCGCCAGTCATTTTCTTATACCACCCACCGTACGGCTTCGTAGTGGACTGTTCA
>CAZIJM010000030.1:0-11336 GCA_964539695.1 uncultured Methanomassiliicoccales archaeon
AGGAACTCCTGTACATTGTTGGAATCGGTCACGCACTGCATGGATTGACCATGTAAGATATAGAGATAATCATTAATTTAATTCATTAACATACCTTAAGATGATGCCATGGGGTCCTATGAACGTTATCTCTGTCCGCGACCTCCGCAAGTCGTACAGAGATCTAGAAGCTATCAGGGAGATATCTTTCGACATTCCCGAAGGCTTTTTCTTCACGTTCCTGACCCAACGGAGCCAGGAAGTCCACCACCATCTTGATCACCTACTCCCTCCTGAGATACAACTCGGGGTAATGGAGGTCTTCAGGAAGGACGTCTTTGACCCTTTAGTGAAGGTGGACATAGGGGTGGTATCCAGGATGCCATGATGGATGCCCGCCTAACCATCATGGAGAACATCTCGCCGAGGGAAGGGATATACAGGCTTAGAGGTGAACCCCCAAGGGAGGCCGTGGACACGGCGATACGTATCTCAGACTAGAAGAGGTTCGCGAACAGGCCGTGTAGTAGGCTCTCTGGGGGGTAGAGACGCAGGACGGACATTGCTAGGCGCGGATCCACAGATCCAGGTTGCTCCTTCTCGGTAAATCCACTACCGAGCTGGACCCTCAGACCAGGAAGCACATCTGAAACACCGTCACCGGTCTCAAAAAAAAGGAAGGTTTGACTGTACTCCTCACCATCTATTACATGGAGAAGGCCACGGGGGTGAACAATATCGTCATAATCAACCACGGGTCAATTACCGCTTATGGCTTCCCGACTATGTTCAAGGAGACCTAATGCTTTGACAGGATGACCGTGGTTTCGAAAGATATGAGCCGAGTCACAGCCCTGCTCAACTCGGAGAAGAAGATGGAGACTCCCCTAACGAAAACTACAGGTGTTGTCTCCGTCGTGATCATGCTAGATAGCGAAGTGAAGTCGTTGGAGGTCAGGACCGGGACTTTGAACGATGCATTCATCAGGATAACAGGGGAAGAGATGGAATAAATGAGACGCTGGCACTGACGAAGAGGAACGTTCTCTGCTACTTCAGGGACAGAGACTTCGTGGTATTCTCGTTTATGACGGTCATCATCGTAGTGTTACTGTACTTCCTGTTCCTCCGCAACACGCTCATTGAGTCCTACCCGGATATGGATGGTATGTCACAGCTAATTGACACCTATGTCCTGGTTGGAATCCTCAGCATTGTTCCCGTGACCACACCCGCCGGGTTCCTCCAGACCATGGTTGAGGACAAGGTCAACGGTAGAATGAAGGATCTCCTCGTCACTACCATGAGGGCGCATGAGATTGCTGCCGGCTACATCCTGAACATTTTCCTTGTAAGGCTGATGATGAGTCCCTCACGCTGGTCATCTGCATTGCACATCTCGGCCACTAGATACCCCCTGTCTGTCTCGGGCATAGGGATGTCCGCTATCCTTCTGATCCCGTCGTCGTTGTCGGGGTCTATCATAATGTACGCGTAACCTCATTTCTCAGAAGCACCGGCGCATTCTCCGGGTTCTTCGTGGTCGTTAACGTGATAATCAGCTTTCTCATCGGGATTTACATGCCCATTGGTACCATGCCTGAAGGGATGCAAGCCATAAGGATGCTGGTCTCCGCCAACTATATGGCAGACCTGTTCTGCGACTTATTGGTCGAAGATGCACTCAGCTAGGTCTTTGTTGGTGTCCCGTCGGAAACTCTAGATTTGTTTAGAACAAACATGGGCTTCGACCCGGGTTCGGAACGCCGACACCTGCCTGCTCTACGTCCTCGGGGTTACCGCGCTGTTCTTCATCATCGCCGTCATCAGGATCGAGAGGAGATGATCCCTCGGAACCGATGGTACTGGGTATTTCTAGATAGTTACCATTCGACGTGACATGAGAAAGTACGATCTCGTCTGCTTCGACATGGATGGCACCCTAACCAGGCTCAGAAGCTCCTGGTGCTGGGTCCATCAGCACTATGGGGTAGATAACGAGTCCGCCTACCAGGCCTTCATCAACGGCGAGATTGACGAGCAGGAGTTCATGAGGCGCGACATCGCGCTATGGGTGGGGAGGGATCCTGACGTGACTCTCAGGGACATCGCCGTAATATTCAGGGACATGCCCCTTATCAGCGGGATCCAAGAGACGATTGCCTGTCTCAAAGATTGCGAGATCAGGTCTGTCATAGTCAGCGGAGGCATTGATCTCGCCGCTGAGATGCTGAAGGCGGAATTTGGGTTCGACGACTATGTAGCAGACGAGCTCTGCGCTTACGATGATGGGCATCTCACCGGAGAGGGCAAGATGAACGTGGACCTGAAGGACAAGGGTGTCAACGTCAGAAGGTTCATCAAGAAATACGACACCACCTCTAAGAGGACGGTATCCATCGGCAATTCATTCACCGACATTGGCATGTTCAGGCAGTCGGGCCTATCCATCGCTTTCAATCCCACTGACGAGTATACCTCCGAGGCTGCCGACGTCACAGTGGTATCGGAGAACATCGCCGATGTCTTGGACTACATCCTCGTGGATGCCGAACCCGAGGCACCCGGGAACAGACCGACCAGTGGGATGAGACCGCGCATGAAAGACTGATGATTTCATCCTCGGTCGTCCGGAACTGGTTCGGAGACCAGAGGCGAAGCCAGGCATCTGCCCATGAGTTTGTCCATGCCTATTAGGAGCATGCCGTTGATATCGGCGAAGTCCCTGAAATCATCCCCGATATCGACAGGAAAAACATGGCGTACCTCATCGTGTAGTCTCCGTCAAGGCCTTCAACCATACGTTCCAACCGGTTGTATTCGGTGAAACCGACATGTTTCTTGCTGAATTTGCATTCCCCAAATAGATCAAAGCGTCTTTACTGAGTCTGGATGATGGCCACCATGTCATGTTCTCCGGCTTATCCAAATACTCATCCGGGGTCACAAAACTGCCCTAGCATCTGCCCAGATCGGTGCAAGGATAATTCCTTGCTACACAATCCGCATAGAGGTCCTCGAACCTTTTCTCAAAGAAGGCGTCTATGTGTTCGCAGATCCGATTGTAGACGAGATCGGGATCGTCATTCAGTATGATCGTGCGACAGCGATTCACCCATCGTAATGGAACCTTACAATCCTCTCCCTGACGTAGTACACAGGATGCTTCAGAGACTCAAACATCGGGGTCAGATGTGAGACTATCCCTCTGTCCTCCATGCTGTCGATGAGATGTTTGCAGGAATCCCTCTGTATGTTTGTATACTCCGCTATGTCCTTGACCAATGTGCGCCCCTAACGATATGACATCCAGGATTGTCATGCAGAACTCGCTGCCCTTCATCTTCTGGACTATATTCCTGGCCTCCTCCCGGAGGAACGCGTTCCCCCTCATATAGCCGTCGATGATGGCCATACAGAACGTTCCCTTGTCTATCCACTCGTGATAATACGGGTTTCCCCTGAACGTCAAGTATATCCTCGCATTGTCGCTATTCGATATCGAGGAACGGAATTGACAATATTCCTCAAACGTAAGCGACTTGAAGCGTCAGGCGGAGACGGAACCTGTTGTAAAGGGGCCTTGCGGGGTCGTTGGTCTTCTTACCATAAATGACACCGAGAAACCACAAACGATCAGCATTGTCTCCTCGCCATTCATTCTCAGGTCTATGAAGCTCTGCAGATACCCGGCCACATACGGTGCCGCATCCAGAAGGAACGGGAGTTCATACATGACCAACACGGTCTTGAAGACATGGCAGTATTTGGCGAGGTCCCTGAGGAACTTCGAGAAGTTCTCGTATATGACCTTGCACCCGTGAATCCTCGACATCTCATTCTGGATGGTATCCAGGTTCTGCCTCTACGAGCCAGGCGCTATCATCAAGAACACGTGTCTTTTGCCTTTGCAAAACTCCTTCAGCAGAGTCGTTTTATTGAGACGACGGTGCCCGTGCATCGATCGTGGTGGTGCGTTTGCCCCTGAATTTGTACAATGCCTTGAGTTCCTCCAACTCTCCTTCCCTGCCAATGAACCGATTCGTTTTTAGACTCTCGGACATTACGCACAATTTATGCATATAAATTTTTTTACATAAAATTTGCGTATTGCTTCAAAATACGCAAAATCTGCATACAAACATCGGAACAGACACAGAACATGGCACTGGTACCCGAGCGTCGGTGCGGGAAACTGTGTATCGTTTACGGGAATCACTCACCATAATCGTTATCGTCGATGATGCGACCCGACTCATCAAACTCATCATCATCGTCGAAGTCCAGCACCTCATAGCGCTTCTTCCTGATTTTGCCATAAATTCTGGTGATGTCCCTAGCCTTTGCCGACCCGCGCCTAACCAGGCTATGCTTGGTCTTTATGGCGTGGATGAGGCAATCGAAGTCCTCGAACTCCAGCTGGGTGCCAACCACAAACTCGTCGTCGGGCTCTGCCTCCACCCTCAGGGAGTAGGTCCTGTCGTCATTGACGGAAACCTTCACGCTGAGGATGTCGAACCTCTTCACCCATAGCTTCCTGATGTCGGTAGCCAGGGCTTTCTTGACCTTCTTACCCTCATTTACGTCGATATGGGTGACGCAGACTCTTCTGCCGTCGTCCAGCTCGAACTCGTCGTCGATGGCGACAATGTAGTTACTCTCAATGGTAGTCCTGATGGTCTCGGAGACCTCACCATCGCTGTAAACCACGAGAATCTCAACGAGTTCCGGGATCCTGATGGTCTCGCTGGTGACGCGGCTGCAAGAGTTGCACCTGAATGTGCCCTCAATGGTCGCCCTGCCCATCCTCCCCCTGAGAATCTGGTGTTCAGTTTCCTCGTCGCAGTCGGGGCACTCATAGAAGATAGTGTCAGGCATCTCTCTTTGGATCATGATTAACACCTCAGTCAGCCATGAACGGGAAGCCGTGCCCAGGTATGACCACGTCCGCGTACCTTCCAATCTTCTTTATACTTTCCAGTGCGGCCTCCGGGTCGGTGTTTAGCGTCGAAGCCTTCATTTCCCTGAAGTTCCCCTCCAACGGAACTGCATCTCCTGCGATGACGTAGCGCCTGTCAGCTTCCACGAAAACACTGCACTGCTCGGGGCAATGGCCAGGGGTGTGGACCACTCTGACCCCAGAGCAGACCTCGAACTCGTCCTCGTCGATGACCGTGGCCCCCGGGATCTCGACCCCCGCCCCTGAGTGGACGTACACCCTGGCCTTCCTGTACATGTTGAGATTTTCGATGTGGTCCCTGTGGGAATGTGTTAGGATGACCGTATCTACGTTCTTGGGGAACACCCCGATCTGCCTAAATGATGTCTTCACAGCCGACCTCATGTACCTCGTGCTGGGGTCCACCACGATTAGGCGACTGGGGGCACGGATTAGGACAGATGTGGAGTTTGCCTCCAGGATGTTGCCTTCAGCGTCCCTCTCTAGGTTGCCGACCACAAGGATGTCAAGCTGTATCATGACGGGATCATTCCCGCGGACGGTTAAGAGGATTGTGAAAAAGGATTCATTACACTGGGGGCGTTCCCAATCTTGCGGGGCGAAAGACCCCGCAACAATGGTGTTCGACAGGACGTCGTGGATCACCACTGAGTTCATTCCGACGATAAAGTTATCACTGATGGTAATGTCGTAGCAGTCCATAAAGGTGTAGCATTGTTGAATGAGCACGTTCTTTTCGATTTTCAGGGTTTTTTCAAAAATTCAGGTAGAACGGCGGGAACAGGGTGAGGGGCAAGCTCGGCCCCGGTTACGTCGATGAAAACCTCGTAGACCTCGTCGGTAATCAGGACAGATGTGTTCATACTCTACAGCTTGACCATCGTGTCGTGGATGACGTTATAAATGAAGTGGAAGTCCGATCAGATATGGGGACCCTCTTGCTCGACCTGTTGCGCTCGAATACATCCTTCTCAGCCATGACATCCCTCAAATATTGCAAATCTCCGGGCTGAGGATCAACGCAACCACTGCCATTGCGAGATACCTGGGGGCAAAGCACAACGCCAACAAGTTGGCGTCTCAGACCATGGTCTTCTCGGTGATCATCGAGATTGTCTCCATCCCAGCTTGTTCCTAGTCATAGACCCTACGATATTCATGATGGGCGCTAAAAACATAGCGCGGAAATACGAGGACTACATACTTTCGCAGGTTCTCATATTCGCCATCATCATAATAAACGGGACCGTATCCGGTATAATCAGGGCCGAGGGGACCGCCAAAAGGTCTATGGTTATTCCCCTAGTCGCACGGCTGTCAATATGGTTCTAGACCCCGACCTGATTTACAGGTTCGACATAGGACTGGCCTTGCCACCGCAATAGCGTCTGCGTCCTCCACCGCCGTCAGCTTATGGTGGTACCATCGCGAGAAAGTGTACCTGACCATGAGGCTGGCTGACATGCATCCGAACCTGAGAAACATAAAGGAGATCCTCTACGTCGGCATCCCCAGGGGTACAAGTTAATTCTCATCAGCATCATATCCATGATCTAGGGGATCTTCATCATCGCCTATGGTGGTACATCGGCGGTCATGTTTTGCAACATACAGTGGAGATTCGTGTCACGAGCCAGGTGGTGTCCCAGGCGAGGGCACTGCCATTATCCCGGTGTGTTCCGTCAACCTCAACAGGTGCGACTTCAACAAGATCGAAGCTGACTTCAGGTACTCCCTAGCGATTTCCTTGGGCATGATGATCGCGAAAGCCGTGGTTCTATTCGTGTTCATCTACCATAAAGAGCTCAGGCCTGAGTTCGTGTACGTCCTAAGGTCTAGCCCTGACCATACCGTTCGTTGGTATGATTGACATCGGGTCGTCTATACTGCAGTCGTTCCGTCTAGCACAGGTGTCCACAGTGTCTTCGTTCTTCAAGAACATTTTCATCGTGGTGCTGCTGCTGTTCTTCGCTAGCAGCGTATCTATAGACGCCATCTACTAAAGCCTGCTGGTCGTAGAGGTAATAGACGTGGTCCTGATGATGTTCCTAGCGAAGGTCGGCTTGAAGCATTACAAGAGCGGATGTGAGAAGCCATCGATGTCCTGAACGACAGCCCGATATAGCCCAACTTGGATACTGGATGCATGAAGTACGACCCCGCTATTGACATCGCCATGGACCTGGAGGTTTATCCTCCGTCGGACGACAGCATTCTCCTAATAGAATCGCTAGACGTGCGCCCTGGCGAGAAGGTACTGGAGGTGGGGTGTGGATCGGGGGTCGTCTCAATCCACTGCGCCATGAACGGATGCGATGTCATGGCCGTGGACATAAACCCGAGGACGGTGGAGCTGGCACATGTCAATGCTGAGGCCAACGGCCTGTCGTTTCCCGTCCTGGAGAGCGATGTCTATGAGAACGTGGAAGGAGTATTCGACACGATCGTGTTCAACCTCCCGTACCTCCCCGTGGACGAAGAGGGGCTGCTGGCCAAGGCATGGTCCGGAGGGCCTGACGGTCTTGGACCCCTTCCGAGGCTCTTGGAGGGCGCGCCCGAGTATCTGGTCCCCGGCGGCAGGGTTGTGGTAGTTATATCGTCTCTGACCGAACCTAGGGCGCTGGAGAAGATCCTGGACGGCTTAGAAGTGGTCATTCTCGGAGAAGTCAAATTGTTCTTCGAGAAGCTGTCTGTCCTCTGTATCACCGGGTTCTAACTCCTCCGCATGGAAGATCACATAGGGCCTGCCGTCCACCGGGACGATGTCGGCCCTCACCCCGTAGACCCTCTTCACAGTCTCGGGCGTAATGACCTCCTCCGGGGTCCCGTCCGCATACACCCCGCCCTCCGCAAGCATGATTATGCGATCCGAGAACCTGGACGCGATATTGAGGTCGTGGCATATCACCATCACAGTTATGCCTCTCTTGGCGGCGATGTCCTTCAGCATGCGCATAACGTGAATCTGGTGGTATATGTCGAGGTTTGAAGTCGGCTCGTCCAGTAGTAGAATCTTTGGCTCCTGTGCCAGACCGCAGGCGATCATCACCTTCTGGTGCTGGCCCATTGACAGCTCGTCAAAGTTCCTCATGGCCAGGTCGATGACCCCCACCATCTCCAGGCATCTGGCGGCTATCTTCAGATCCTCGTCCGTAGTGAAGTATCCCGTGTGGGGATACCTCCCCATCAGAACAGTGTCCATCACCGTCATGGAGAAAGTCTCGTTGGAGGCCTGGGGGACATAGGCAATATTCTTAGCTATGTTCTTGTATTCCATCGCCTGGACGTCAGCCCCGTTCAGAAGGACCCGTCCTTCCGTAGGCGCCAGTATCTTGTCTATGCAATACATGAGCGTAGACTTCCCAACGCCATTTGGACCGAGGATAGACACTAGCCCCGGTTCGGAGATGTCTAAATTCAAGCCCTCCCAAACCCTAAAACTACCATAACTGACGCCGAGGCCCTCCGCTCTGATCTTCACCACCATTTCACCACACCTCTTTCTTTTGCCTAAGTATTAGGAACAAGAACACTGGCCCTCCTATGACAGCTGTGACAATCCCTATGGGCAGGTTAAAGTTCACCAAGTAATGCGTTACGATATCCGCAAACAGCATCAGCCCCGCGCCCATGAGAGCGGAGGCGGGCACCAGATACCTGTTGTCGGAACCGATGAACATGCGGGCAATGTGCGGGGCTACGAGACCCACGAATCCGATGATTCCCGTGAAGCTGACCACTCCTGCCGCAATGAGCGAGATAACCAGCAATGTTACCACCCTGGTGCGGTCCACGTTCACGCCAAGGCTCTTGGCATATGAGTCGCCGGAGTTCATGGCGTTCAGCGTCTTAGTGAGGTACTGAACCCCCAGAGACCCAAGGATCACCAACACCAACATGGCCGGAATGTCACCCCATGTGCTGGACGTGATGCTCCCAGTGGTCCATGAGAGGACTTGCTGCGATGAGTTAGGGTCAGCCATAAGCATGAAAAACTGCTGCAGAGCGTTGAAAATGTACATCAGCGACGTCCCGACCAAGATCATCATGGCCGGAGACAGCCTCTTGAACCTGGACAGCAGAAGTATCACACCGGCCGGGATTAGCCCGAAGACAAAGGCATTAAGGATAGTGCCGTAGTCCCCGGGGATGAGATAAATACCCAGGGTGATGGCGATGGTCGCCCCGAAGGCTGCACCGGAGGATATCCCGGTAGTGTAGGGGTCGGCTAGCGGGTTCTTTAGCATGCTCTGCATGGCCGCACCCGCGACCGCCAGCCCCACACCGGAAATGATTGCCACCAGGATGCGCGGAAGGCGCTGCGTCCAAACCACCGAGTCTGTGATGGCGCTCATCTCCCAAATGTATGGGTCCACATCCAGATTCCACAGAGCATTGTGGGTCAGGAAGTCCCAGAGGTGGTTGATGAGCACCTTGAACACCTCGATCACCCCCACCGAGTAGCTCCCCACTCCGATGTCCACGGCGGCCATCACCACGAAGATCGCCACAAACAGCATCAAGAAGAACGTCTTTGAGTGGCGGTAGACCTTATAGTCCCTCACCACCCCAGCTACTCCATCTTCGGTCACCACCGAAGGATGGCGAAAGCGAGATATCAGGTCACCATTCCACCGCACTCCCCTAGATCTGCCTATGGGCTTCGTCGTTTCACCTTCCTTTCAGAATCGACCGCTCATCCGCGGTTCATTATGTTCTTGGGGTTGTCCTCCCCTGCATAGAGGATGTTCATGTTATCGAAACTCCACCAGTAAGGCCTACCGTCGCCGTTCAATGATGTAGATACATTGTCCTCATCGTCGTAGATTCCGATCCACCGGCAATACTCGTTCACCTTCTGCTCCAGGTAGTCAAGGGTTAAGCCCGCGTCCTCCCCATAGAGATAGTACCCAAGGATTAGCTCGCCTAGAGGCTCTGAAATCCCTGAGAAGAACGAGTACCCGGTGATGATAAAATCGGCTCCGTCTTCTCCTCCGAGGGCGGCACCGATCATTGTCATCCACTTGTCGTAGGACGCTTTCATACCGGCGTAACTTCCTTGGTCCTCACTAGGACCCCCACCATTGCCGTACTGGTTGTCCTCAATTTGGAACGGCGACCCCACCATGCCCACGAGCACATCCAGGCCGTAGTTCACCACCAATTCTGAGATAACCTCGGTCTCAATCCGGTTCCCGTGGCCTCCGGTGGCTTGTCCGCCCATGTACGCGCCGGTGACGTCCTCGATCCCGAGCTTCAGGCTGTTGTTGTACTCGCCTGTGTAGGCTCCGAGAATCTGCATGGAGTCTGTGTAGGTGTACACACAGGTGACCCCGGGGCGCTCGTACTGCGGGACCTTATCGACGGCTTCCTGGACATACTTTTCGATGTCTGTATACCACTTGGTAAATTCCAGTGCAACCTCCATCTCGTCATATCCGTCGGAATCGTCCACATCCAGTAGATATGCGAGTGTTAGAAGACCAGGGAGAGTGCCACCGTACTCCCACGTAGGGATGCGTATGACTTGCACGCCGCTGCCTACCAGGACCTCTTCCATGCTGGGTCCGAAGTTGTTGTCACCGCAGACCACGATCATCCTGCCGCCATTGTCCGCTGACGCCTGGGAGATGAGCTCCAGGTCAGGCTCGGAGGCCACGCCTACGTTTACCAGCTGGATGCCGTTCCTGTCCTCAATGTCGTTCAGTACGCCCTTGTACTGTGGCAGATATTTCCCCTGGATTGGGCACATATCAGTACCCACCAGCAGGTCCGGGTTCAAAAGGAGAACGTTGTCGAGGGGCGTACAGATCAGCGTGATCAGATGCCTATCGTCCACAGACATGTCAAATGTCGCTATCTCAAAGTTGGCGTTGAGGTAGTGGCAGTACCTGATGTCGTCCCAATCGCCCGCGATCATCTGCCTGACGTAGTCCACGTCGACCTCATTGATGATCCCGTCGTAGTTGGCATCGCAGAAGTACTCGTCACTATAGTTGAACTCGGTGCTGAGAAGATTCTCGATGTACTCCGCATCCCTCTCGTCCAGATAATTGTCTAAGTTGGCGTTGCCGAGGACCATGAGGTTGGTCGGATAATATCCGGAAATTATGTTCGGACTCTCACACCTGTCATCCCCTCCACTGAGTAATGCATAGATCTCTACACCGGCGATTATCATGACGATGATAACAACTATTGTGATGATCTTGCTGTTCATATTGACTCCCGCATGCCCCGGTGCAAGGGGTTGAGGCAATGATGTGTGAAGGTCCGGGGCATGCTTTGACAGTTTCAGTAACACGTTTTTTTATTTAATAACACGCTAAGAATACAACATGAATTCGATATCTTCGATTTGATTTTTGAGCCAAAATATAACACCTGCTGATATTTC
>CAZIJM010000031.1:0-11204 GCA_964539695.1 uncultured Methanomassiliicoccales archaeon
ACGTATACTCGTTATTCTATCGACATTTTATCGAGTGACCGTCTTGTTCTGTTCACATAGAACGAGGCATTTCCTAACTTCAACCCGCGTATGGCAACTGGTGCAAATCATACCTAGTGTGATTCTACTAATATTTGTACTTATTGAAAATTTAATATAATGAATATACACTTTCATGAAATAATGGTTTAAGGTAATCGATTCATGCATCATATTCGACGGATCGAGTGAATTGAATCATCCAGCGAATTGTGCAACAGTGTTAATCGGTCGAAGAAATGCTTCTGTCTGTCTTTTGAAATGTTGAGAATGACCTCGGCGATCTGCTCCGCCTCGGCCTCGGAGAGGCTAACCTCCTCACAGAGGTCCATGTAACGCTGGACAACCTCGTGCTCTTTCTCCTCGTTCCAGAAACTCTGACCGGACTTCTTCTTGGCCTTGGCGAGTTCGTCACTGATTTCCATGCGTGTAGCGATCAGATCTATAATTTCCTCGTCGATGGCCTCAATCTGGGCCCTGAGCTCCTCGATTCCAGGCATATTAGGAGGATTTCCCCATCCATATAAAACATTCACGGAAACGTACTAGTCCCCGGGTTCCTGCGACGGCATGGTACGCTAAACACTCCCAGAGGATGGACTCTGGGACTCGAATAGAGGTAAATCCAGCGCGTCCTTTCAGAGGGGGTGCTGGCTCATATTACCACTCTTAAATATTTAGGAGTCGATTATGTATTAGTGATAGCATGAAGATAGCGCAGATAGCTGGATTCTTGGGGAGCGGCAAGACCACCGCCCTCATGAAGATCGTCGACGAACTTGTGAGGCGCAAGCACAAGATCGCTATCGTTGTCAATGATGTGGGTGACATCAGCGTCGATGCCAGGTTCATCGAGGCCCACGGCCTGAAGGCCAAGGAGATCTCCGGCGGATGCATCTGCTGCCAGATTGCCGGGTCTTTCGCCGAAACCCTCGCGAAGCTGCACGACTCCTTCGACCCAAACATCGTTATCGTGGAGCCCTCCGGGGTGGCCATCCCCTGGGGTCTAAAGAGGGCTGCGGAGTACTCCGAAGCTAAGACGGAGGTGGTAATCGAGCACGCGCCGGTCATCACTCTGGTGGACTCGACCCGCATCGAAGTACTAATGAAGGCCGTGAAGAGGCTGGTGGAGACTCAGATCAGGGAGGCGGATATCTGCTTCGTGAACAAGGTGGACGCCGCTACCCCCGAGCAGATCAAGATGACCGAGGAGCTCATCCGCGAGATGAATCCCACGGCAAAGATCCTTCACATGTCGGCCACCTCCGGCGAGGGCATCATGTACGCAGCTGAGGCAATAGAGAGCAAAATGTCTCCCAGGTACGACGAGTCTATGGAGGCAGTCAGACTGCAGAAGGCCTATGGATCGGAGTGATCGTATGCACGACGAGCACAGCCATGACTACAACGACCACTCCCACCACGACTACGACTTCACCGAAGTGGACCACGACGCCGATGGTCTCGATGAGAAGATACCGATCGACGACGACAACCCGGTAGCCGAAGGAAGTAAACTCCATTTGGATATCCACCGCGCGGTGGACGAGCTTGGCAAGTACGCCATAGAGCTGAATATCCATTCTGATGCCGGCATCCCAAAGACGACAGTAACAAAGTTCGTGGATGACCTGATGAGAGTGTCCACTCAGGCCTGCCTGGACGCCGGCGCCGACCTGATAGGCCATATCAAGTCTTTCGTGAAGGTGGGGGAGCAGAGCATCATGTTCAGCATGGTGCACCCCGAGATTCCCACTGTGATCCAAGACCAGGTGGAGGGCGACGCGGTGAATGATGCCCTATTTGTTATGCATCTCATTGTCCACGGCATCTGGGATGATATAATCAGAGACTGCACTCTCGGAGTCCTGCCGGTCACGGCGAAGAAGTGGGGCATACCGTACACGATATGCGCGGACTTCTACGACACTGAGAAGTCCATTGCTCATCACGAGAAGTAAATCAAACGCTGTGCGGATATTTTATTTATGCGGCATTTTCCTATTTTTCAAAAACGGAAATCTGGCGATTTTCGGGTTTGTGCGGGCGGGACAGCGTCCCGCCCATGAGCCCAAACTTAAAGGGACTTGAGTCTGGAGAGGACGTCGGTTGTCATTTTCCAATTCTTACAGTCGATTATCCTGGAGTCGAACCCCTCAACGCTGACGTTCTCGTAGGTCTCAGGACCCGAGAATTTCAGCAGCATGACCTTGTACGCCCTCTCTTCGTTCGGCTTCACACGGTTGCCAACAACGGATGCCCCCAGATCGTTTGGAAAGTGGTAAATCTTATGGAAGCGTCCTACATCCATGCATCCACATTTACAATCCACGTTGAGATCGACTACGTACTCATCGAATTCCATTCCAATTCCTCCTTACTTGTAACTGTCCCCTCCTCGACAGGCTCCGAGCTATCGCCGTTCCTGAGGACGGCTCGGTGTCGATGACCTCCTGGATGTGTTTAGATTCTACCATGATGCGGGACAAGATCATCAATATGATGATCGTCATGATAAACGATATTACGATCTGCATTGCGTACGACGTGAACACGACCATACCTAAGAACAACACCTGGGCCTCGTTTCCAACCGCCGACACAGGATCAGCTTGGTCGATCAGAACCACTTCGACCCAGTAGATGGTCAGAGACAGCAGATTTATAATCAGGATCCTGCTGAAGTTCTCGCAGGTAACCCTGTTGAGATTGTCAATGAACCTCTGAATCCTCCTGAAGCGAGAGATCACATACAGTATGACTATCCCGATAGTGAGTAGGACGATTACCACCACTGCGACGGTGACGACGGACCATTCCCAGTTCTTGTCGGCGATCTTGGTGACGGTCCAGGCCGCCATAATGGGGGTCCTGATCAGGATCATCAGGCCCATGGCTATAACCATCTGAATCTGCGTGATGTCGTTTATGAAGCGAGTAATCAAGCTGGACATGGAGAACCTGTTGATCTCTGCGCTGGAGAAGAATTGGGCCCTTTGATACTCTAGCTCACGGAGGGTCTTTGATAGCTAGGCCGCGATATATGCGAATATTATACTCACCAGAATAGACATCATCAGGCTGCCGAAGGCGCACAGCACCATCATGATTTCATCATTGTTCATGTCCGTCATTTGGTCGCCCTCGGCTTCCACCTGCGTCAGATCGGTGGTGATCTCTGACATATAACCGGGGATCTCGAATTCAATGTACACCGTGAACGTGACCAGTACCACGTATACAGCTATCATGACCCAGTCGCGGCTTTTCAAGTACTTCAGGATTGTCCTATACATTTTTCTGTCTCTTTCGGCGCCAGCGGGGTGATCATGAAGGACGCCATGTGCTTGGTCTGCGATTTGGAGCTGTGGGTCAGGAAAAGCTTCAGCACAGTCATTATCCCGTTGGTGTTTGCCTTCAGGTCGTTTTCGTCAGCGTACACAGTGACACTCCCAAACGAGAAGCGTCACTCCGTAAGGTCAGGATTGGCTGCGTAGGCGCGCTTGAACTACTATTCAAGATCGAAGTACAGCCTGGCGAGCATCCATTCATAGCTCAAAAGGTCCTCATCCCCGTGGATTTCGCCGTAAATCTCCTTTAACTTTGGGGACGAGTCGTAAGTCCTCTCGGTTATGGCCCTGATCTTCGTCTCGATCACCGCGTCGACTATCCCGTGCCTACTCATGTTGTCGAAAAGACAGTAGATCGTGGTGTGAGGGCATCTCCACGCCTGCGTTGATTATCTCCTTTGCGATCATCGGGCCGTTCCGCCTTAAGAACATGATTATTTTGAATTCCGAGGACCTGTCGATGCACCTCTCAGAACTCTCGGAATCTAAATTCATGGCGGACTGATGCGACTGTTCGGTAGTTAAATGTTTCCAATATAGAAACGTTCATGTAAAATTATTTTTGTTTTTAGGAATACAGGAAAGGTTTAAGGAGGGGCAGAATGCCCCGCCTCAGATCGCACTGACGTCCAATGGGCGTTCCTGGTGTCGAGCCTTTCTAGGATGTCGTCATAGATCTTGCTGCTTGAGATAGCCTGCTTGACCAACTTAAGATCGACGTCCTTGTCGGCGTAGACCATGTCGATAACTTCAATGTCCCTCTTCTATCTGGTTTCCTTGAGCCTCTCAAGATCCTTGCATATGAGTATTACGATACGAAAGTTCGTAAATCTTGCCATACGGTATTCCTCTCATCAGTCGCTTCTTGACGGGGTCACGACTATCACAAGCGTGTGAAATTTCTGGGCATCGAAGGTGCGGATCTGTGCGGGGATGGATCATGTCCATTATCTTAGTGTATATCTCTTCGACCTCCTCACAGGTGGCATAGACGGGCACACCGAAGAATCCGGAGCCGTCCTCTTTTACGTCAATCCCTTTCCTGTGGGAGTAGCCCTCGAACCTTCTCGTGAGGCTAAAGTAGAATCCCAGGAAGAGATTAAAGTATGCTTCTCCGTTATTGCTGCGGACCAGCTCGTCTCTCTTGTCATGGAGTTTGTCGTTGAGGTAGTAGCGCTTCTCGACTACCGCTCTAACCTTGTTCTCGGATACGGCGACTATGATCTCCTTTTCTTTCATGGATCTCAGCGCGTGGTAGAACTACGCCTATAGTATCATGGAGTCCAAGTAGAGCATCTGCTTCGGAGTGAGAGGACCGTTTTCTTTGAACATGATCATGATCCTCGTCTTTAGCGGGCTGCCAAGACAGTCCATTATCGATTCAAGTTCCAATACTATATCAGACTGATAGTGTTCTCTAGTATATAGTGTTATTAAAACGATAACAACTCAAAATAGATAATGTATTTGGATCACCGCACGGATCCTGATCGGAAACAATGTGGATCGGAGACATAGGGATATAAAAGAGAAGGGAAGTTGGGGGATAACCCCCCCCCCTGTTTAATCGTCGATCCTTACTCGAACTTCTCTTCAGCCGCGACCTTCTCGATTTTATACATCAGAAACCTGGGCCCTTTCCAATTCCAGTTGTCGAGCAGATGCATGATGACCAGGACGATGTGGGTTCTGACCGCCAGAGCATCCATCAGGATGGTGAAACAAAGAACGAAGCCGACTACTGCAGCACTCCCGTAAAAGATAGCATTAGCATCCCAAAAGCACCATCCATGATCAGCTTGCAGATGGTGATGACCGATCCAGAGTGGATGACCGCGTGTTGAATGGCCTCGTCGTTGGACATGCCGCGGGTCCTGACGTTCTTCTTGATCTCGTCGTGAGCAGGATGTTGTAGTCTATGTCCAAATCCGAGGCAGATGACTAGCAGGATCAACGGAATCAACCATGTGCCGCATCCCCGAAGATCAAATGGATCAACGCCAGGATCCAGCAGATGCTCGTTAGGATTGTGAGTACGAACTTGAACGGGATGGTGTATAACCTTATCACGAAGAACAGCAGGATGATGATCAGCACCTCGATGTTCGTGAACTCGTTAGAGATGACATTGGAGGTGTCATATCTGATGACCGCGGAGTTGGTGATCTATAACTCGACGATGCCGTTGTCAGGGTTGACCGCAAACTCTACGATGGCCTCTCTCCCCCCCCTGGATATAGGAGATGAAGTCCGTAGAGATTTGAGACATGGCCGCGTCGTGGGCGGACGAACTCAGTTTGATGAAGGTCACGTCATCGGTGCCTGTCTGCACGAAATCACAGTCGATGTAAGACAAGTTGTAATTGACCAGGTAGTTGATGGTGTTCTGCCCGGTCAAGACGACTATAGCCGTGACGACGTTCTGCTGCATCTCGGTGAGCAAGAGGGAGTAGATCTGCGAGAACATCATCCCAGCTAGGTCGGGGAACAGTGCCGAAACTAGGTTTTCTATCTGCTAATTAAACGCCCCCTCCACAATGTACGTCTCGTACTAGAGCTGAACGGGTAGAGCTTCCTGAAGCACCAGGTTCTTGAAGGAGCTGGCATTTGTCAGCGCGTACTGCAGCACCTCAGACCCACGGAACAGCAGATCTATCTGGGTGATGTCTAGTGCCTCCATCGTCTCCGACATGGTCACGTCCTACATATACGACCCGTTCATTTTGGCGATGTTGCTGTCACCGTTAAGTACTGACTGCATCATTTCGTTCAGAGACAGAAGGCCACTATTCAGCCATTCTTCGGTTCATGTTAGCGTGTAGCTGCCCTCGATGGGGTAGCCGTAGGGGTCGTAAGTCTGGGATATGTTGGCTACAACGCTGTCGTACTGCAGGAGGTTGTAGTTAGGTAGATCATCCCCTCATTAGCGTACTCCTTTATGATGCCATACTGGCCTCGAAGTTCCCAGTCATCAGTGAGCTGATCATGTCGTTGGATGTCTCGAACGAGAGCGCCACATAGACTGTTGGAAGGGTGACCATGACGGCCATGACCACAATCGCTTTGGCATGCTTAAAAATGAAACGGGAGGACTTCTTGAAGTAAGCGTGTCTGACTCTGTTATAACACGCGAACCAGCTTTTGATGGCCTTACCACCCTCGTGGTATCCTCTGATCCTGGTCGGCCAAAAAATCTTGTCCTTATAGAGTGAGGATGGATGGGATGAGGGTGAGGACCGCTAGGAGGGTGATGAGGATCTCGATCGCCAGGCAGATCCACATGGTGGAGATCATGCTAAACAAGCAGATAGACATGGTATAGGACCTGATAATGATGGATGCAGCGAAAATGGTAATGGACTCTCAGGCCCACTTGATCGCGCCGTGGAGGGTAGTTCTTGCCGTCGCGGAGCTCCTCCGGACAATGATGAAGATGTAGTAGTTACATCTCACCCCCATCATAGTCACAATCAGCATTATCTCGGAAATGAAAAAGATGTCCATGACGTAAGTCAGGCCAACATGATGTTCATAGTCACGATGAACGTCACGTCAATGGTTATGGGGGCGTCATCAAGGTAATGAATAACCTGAAAAACAGTTTGCAAATATCAGAACTATCAGGATGGTTAAAACGTCGATTTGGGAAATGTTCTCCATGCTCTGGTCTTCATGTCGTAGGAGATTGCAGGGAATCCAATGAGGTGACGTCCATGTTGGTGTCGCCAATAGACAAAAAGAACGCATCGATCTGATCCCTGAATTCGGGAACTGCTGATGACGTCCCCTTTGGTTGCGTCTTATTCGGAGCTGTAAAAGACGGCGATTATGATGATTTCGGGACTGTCATTGGTGGTTCGAGTTCGCCCGTATCTATCTTCGATGAATGCGGAAATTTTCCGCTGACCGTTCTCGTCCTGAAAGTATTCCGATACCGCGGTCATTACTAATTGGATCATATATTTCCGTGCGTCGCTATATTCGGCTCGTCCTAGTAGTACAAAATGAGGAAGGTTGATGATGAAATGTCCACGCTCCCCTCTAACAACGGGAAGTACTGGGCGATCATCTGCACCCCTCCATTGATTCGGAGTCTTCAAAACCCATGTTATCCATCTCGTAGCTCATGGCCTCGAAGGTTTGTATCGTGGGGTACGCAGCCATGACGAATTGACCACCCACAGCACCACAATGAGTTTGGCATACCTGATGATAGAGTCAGTGAATCTATCATAAGCCATGCTACTTTGAATGGCACACCCTTTAATTAGTTCAATGGAAGTCCATCCGGTCTTCGAAGGAAGAGCCGGTCTGGTTAGTCTTGGCTTCCCGTATCATGTCAGTACCATGTTAGATCGCCATAACGCATGCGTTCTGATTCAATAATGGCTTTATAGCGCCCATTGTTACGCAGAACGTTAGCCATGGCACAATACGACGCTTCAACTATTGAAAAACGCTGGGAGAAAATGTGGAAGACGAAGGAGATCTACCGCTTCGATCCAGACTCCGACAAGCCGGTCTTCAGTATTGACAACCCGCCGAGGTACACGTCTGGGTCGCTCCACTTAGGCCACGCTACTGGGTACTCGGTCATTGATTTCGCCGCCCGCTACAGGAGAATGCGCGGATATAATGTGTTCTTCCCCCTGTGCTTCGATGTGAACGGGACGCCGATTGAGGTCAAAGTGGAGAAAAAGCACGGCATCACCAAGCTAGACACCTCCAGGCAGGAATACAGGAGACTCTGCGAGGAGTACGCCAACGGATTCATAGAAGAGATGACCCACCATTTCGAGATCCTGGGCGAGAGTATGGATCCCAGCATCTACTACCAGACCGACGCTCCCTACTACAGGAGGATCACCCAGATCTCTTTCGTAGAACTGTTCAAACGCGGCCTTGTGTATAAGGCAAATTTCCCCGTCAACTGGTGTCCCGGATGCATGACCGCCCTGGCCGACGCCGAGGTGGAGTATAAGGACAACGTCAATAAACTCAACTACATCAGGTTCAAGGTCGCTGACGGGTCCGCCGACGACGTGATCATCGCCACTACCAGGCCCGAGCTGCTGTGTACTTGCAAGGCCGTAGCCGTCCACCCCGATGACAGGAAGAAGACTGGACTGGTAGGTAAGGAGCTCATCACGCCTCTGTTCGGCAAGAGGGTCAAAGTCATCGCTGACCCCAAGGTCCAGATGGACTACGGGACCGGCACCGTCATGATCTGTACCATTGGGGATAAGGACGATCTAGAGTGGGTCATGAAATATCACTTCGAGATGGAGAAGGGAATCGATGAGCGCGGCAAGATGACAGAGCTGGCCGGGAAGTACACCGGTATGACCATGCTAGAGGCCAGGGAGGCCACAATCCAGGACTTGAAGGACCAGGGCATCATGGTGAGACAGGAGGACAACCCCCAGCAAGTATCTATCTGCTGGAGGTGCCACTCCCCTATCGAGTATCTGCAAGTACCCCAGTGGTTCCTGAAGACCACCGATTTCAAGGATAAGATCCTGGAGAGGGCAAGGGAGATCAACTGGTTCCCGAATTTCATGAAAATCAGACTCGAGGATTGGACGAACTCGCTGGAGTGGGATTGGGTCCTGAGCAGGCAGAGAATCTTCGCCACCCCGATCCCAGTGTGGGAGTGCTCCGAGTGCGGACACGCAGTCTGCGCTACCAAGGAGATGTGCTATTGCGACCCCACTTTAGATGCGCCTCCGGTGGAGAGGTGCCCCGAGTGTGGCGGTAAACTAGTTGGTTGCACCGACGTCTTCGACACCTGGATGGACTCCTCCGGCTCCTCCCTGTACAATACATTCTGGGAGAGGAACCCCGAACTCCATAGGAGACTGTTCCCTATGACTCTGAGGCCTCAGTCCCACGATATCATCAGAACCTGGGCGTTCTACTCCATCCTTAGGGCGGAGCAGATAGAGCAGTCCGTCCCCTGGAAGAACATTATGATCCACGGATTCATCATGGCCCCTGACGGCACCCCCATGCATTCATCCATCGGCAATGTTATTGATCCTATGCCTATTCTGAAAACCTACGGGGCCGACGCGCTGAGGTACTACGCTGCTACATGCTCCATCGGAATCGACCACCCCTTCAGGGAAAAGGACGTCATCCGCGGCAGCAAGCTGTGCAACAAGGTCTTCAACATCGGCCAGTTCGCCGGCAGGTACCTGGCCGACATCCCGGCGGAAATGCCCGGGCTGAGGGTCTTCGACAGGTGGATCTTGTCCAAGTATTCCAGGGCAGTGGAGACCGTCACCAAATATTTCGAGGCCTATCAATTTGACAAAGCCATGAAGGAGGTCGAGGGTTTCATCTGGCACAAGCTCGCCGACAACTACGTGGAGATGATCAAAGGCAGGTCCGACGACTCCGTTAGATGGACCTTGTACAACGTTATCCTGGGCAGCCTGAAGATGCTGGCCCCATTCATGCCCCACGTCACCGAAGAGGTCTACCAGGACAAATTTAGAGCTATTGACAGGAGCAGGTCTATTCACCTGACCGCCTGGCCGGAGCCGATCCTCGTGGACGAGGATGCGGAGAGGGTCGGTGAGCTACTATCCGACGTGCTAGCGGCGGTCCGCTCCTGGAAGTCTGAGAAGAAGATCTCCCTGAACGCCGAGCTCTTCATGGTGGAGCTGGTCGGCGCGGACGCCCAGATGCTGGAGTCCGCTAAAGAGGACATCGCGGTCACTACCAAAGCAAGAAACGTCGTCATCGCCCCAGATGCCGAGCTCACCGAGCAGATTGTCGACATCAAGCCTATCCACGCCAGGCTGGGACCCGCCTTCAAGGCCCAGGTTAAGGCCATCGTATCCGCAGTTGCGGCAATGGACCCCGTAGAGGCTGCATCTAAGCTGACCCAAGGTGCTATCGAGATCGATGTCGACGGGGAGAAGGTCTCTGTCGGGGCTGAATTCTTCAAGCTGGACAGGCGCCTGATACTTGATGGGAAGGCTGTGGAGACCATCCAGGTCGGCAACGTGCTCATCCTGATCGAACAGTAAAAATCCATACCAGCGGCTCCGGTGGAAAAGGCCGTCAGATTGTTCTCTCTGAGATCCACATTTCACTCGTTGAACGCCGTGAACTCCGAATCGTCCCAGTCGGTCGCAAACTCGTCAGCAAAGTGTGCCACAAACAGCGGGTAGTGATCTATACCGTCCATTAGTGTAAACGTTACACTTCATCAAAACGACTTTACAGTTCACCTTCCTAAACACGCTCCTCACTTTCTCGAAAGACGGCGCCTTTTTGTCCTTCCCGGATTTCATCTTCACAACCATACATTTTGAATGAGCCACGGTTGGCGTAGACCCAGATTAGGTGGGCTAGATTCCTTAGATTGAAGCAAAACGTCGCGTAGCCGGCCTGCTTGAACCGCATGAGGCTGGAAGTGAGTCAGTATACTGCCGTTTCTCTTCTGAATCCTCGCGAGCATGAACTTTTTGTTGAACTGGGACAGCATCATCGGGATGGAAAAGAGCATACACATGGGCACGTCTATATTTCATTAAAAATGATAAGCATCTTCTCTAGATTGAATGCGGTGAGCCTGCACTGGAGCTTGACCGCATTGATGATCTCATCTGTCGAACTCTTGCTGAACTGTATCCTTCATGTCGGGATCTAAGGACAAATCCGTGTACATCATAGTATCATAGTTATCTTCGCCGAAATGCTGTATGAATTCCCATGACGCGAGCCGTTGGGAAGCGTCCAGTTTTATCTGAACAGAACAAGACGGTCACTCGATAAAATGTCGATAGAATAACGAGTATACGT
>CAZIJM010000032.1:0-11088 GCA_964539695.1 uncultured Methanomassiliicoccales archaeon
AAAGTATCTGATAATAGGCGCGGCTCACCGCTTTCGTCATTCGTCAGTATGAACTATATCTGAGACGGCCGTGTGCGGCCGTCACTGACAATGACTGTTTCGTAGTATCACTGCTTACAGTCACTATCGATGACTATTCTCTGCCTTGAACAGTCGTCTATTTGTACTGTCTACTTCCTCTCGCTATTGTTGTTCACGAAGTCCGTGGTTAGAACACCCTTGACGTACGTGATGAACGTCCGTGAAACATCAGAGATGGTTGGAGAAAGCATGGTGGACCCGGCCGGATTTGAACCGGCGACCTCCGCCGTGTGAAGGCGACGTCATAACCCCTAGACCACGAGTCCGTTAGCCCCCCGAGAGCATCGGTTTATAAAAAATCTATGGTGATTTTTATAAACGGAATTGGCTGAGATGGTGGGCCCGGCCGGATTTGAACCAGCGACCTCCGCCTTGTAAGAGCGACGTCATAACCCCTAGACCACGGGCCCGTATCTGCTGGAACAGTACGGTTCTATTTAAAGACGATGTGTTGTTAAATACCAGAACTTCATTAGCTCCCTCGCTGCGATTGTAGTCCAGCGGTTAGGACGGGAGCTTCCCAAGCTTCTGACCCGGGTTCGATTCCCGGCAATCGCACCATCTATCCTTTTCAAAAAATGATTATCGAAAGTATTTGCAGAGGCCCCCACCACAGCGACAGGACTCTCACGGTTCCATACAAGTTCAGTCCTCAGATCTTATCCTGATGGACCTTTCCACGGGAATCACGAAGATCCTCCCGTCACCGGGATGCCCGGTCTCAGAAAACCTCTTGATGGTCACGATGACCTTGTCGACGTCCTCGTCGTCCACCACAGACTCGATCTTGACCTTCTCGATCTCATCGATGATAAACTCACCAACCCTCGTGGTGAACTTGAGGCCCATCTGCTCTCCACGTCCGGTGACGTGGGTTATAGTCATCCCATTAATTCCGATATCTTTGAGAGCATCCTTAACACACTGAAGACGCTCGGGCCTGATGATTGCCATTACCATTTTCATTCCAATCACCTCACATCAGGTAGGAGGGTTCTCCGTGCTCGACAGTGTCGGCCCCTATCATCTGCTCGCTCTCAGACAGTGCCGCTCCCTTGCTCATCCTCTTCATAACTATATCGATGACCTTCATGATAATGAACGAGACCACGAAGCAGTAGACCAACGTGATTAACACGGACGTGATCTGCCCACCAAGGAGGTTGAGGCCTCCCTCGATCAACCCATCGTATCCGGATAGTGCGGACGTGGCGAAGATCCCCACAGAGATCGCCCCCCAGATTCCGCCGAACCCGTGCACACCCATAACATCGAGGGCATCATCGATATCGGACTTGTTGCGCATGAATATGATCCCGAAATAGCAGACCACGGCCGCGACCGCTCCGACGGGGACGGCCGCCCAGGGCTCTATGTAGCCGCATCCGGGCGTGATGCTGACTAGACCGGCCAGGACGCCGGCGCATAGACCGGTGACGTTCACGCGGCCAACATGCAGGTACTGAATGATGATCCAAACGATGGTGGATACGCAAGATGCCACAAACGTGTTGATCCCGGCGAGGACAGCGATCTCGTCGAATCCGCCTGCGGACCCGCAGTTAAACCCGAACCAGCCGACCCACAGGACGAAGCACCCAATGAACATCAATGGGACGTTGTGGGACCTGCCCCTAGAGATTCTGCTGCTCCTCTTGCCGATGGCGATGGCAGTGGCCACACCGGAGATACCGGAGCATATGTGAACCACGGTCCCTCCTGCGAAGTCGACATTGGGAAGTCCGATCTTGACGAGGGAATGGATGAGCCCTCCACCCCAAACCATGTGGGCCATAGGCGCATAGACCAAGATGGACCAAATGGCTAGAAACACGAGAATGGCGGAGTACCTGACTCTCTCGGCAGTAGCCCCGAAGACGATGCAAGCGGTCAGCACAGCGAATGTGCCTTGGAAAAGCATGTACTCGTATGTGGGTACAAACCCGTTGCCTTCGGAAATCGAGAGCCCGTTCCCGAATAGGGCGGTGAACCCTCCGACGAAGGCGCCATCGCCTGTGAGTGCCAAGGAATACCCGACAGCCCACCAGATGAACCCGACAACGGCCATGACGCCTATGCACTGTGCAATGATAGAGGTCATGCTCTGCTTCCTCAGCATTCCACCGTAGAATAATGCGATCGCAGGCGACATCATGAACACAAGAAGTGTACAGAACATTATGAACACGGACGACGCGACGTCCGTGGTGACGGAGTCCGTGGCAGCGGAGACCCCGGGTATCAGGAAGACCGTAATAGCCATGAGTGCGACGAATCCTGCTGCAACCATTCCAATCATCTTCAAATTTAGTCACTCTCCAAATATTTGTATCTTATATTCTGGATTAATTAGATGATCATCTAAATCTATATGAATGTATCAGATGAATGACTACCGATTAGGCAAAATTTGAATCGGTTTTAATATCGTTAATGGTAAACATCCATCTAAAAACGGTGATAATTAGACAAATGTCAGTTGAATAGGGATGGGGCCCTGGAAGGACCCGAAAACATGATTATGAAGTTTGCGGCGACGGAGGCTTAGTGTCCCTCACAAGAGGGACTTGGCTTCGTCGGGGGTCATGTCGAGGGCCTTGAGCATGTACTCCAGGGCTTTCTTGCCATAGGGGGCGCGGGCCTTGGGATTTTCCATGATCTCACTGTAGGTGGCCATGACGTTGTTATAGTACTCGATGGCGAACTCGGAGTACAGGGAAGCCGACATGGACTCGTCGATCTCCGCTGCCTCACAGTACGCCTTTTCGGCTTCGTCATACATGTTGACCGAAATACAGAACAGGCCATACGACTGGTAGTAGTCAACGCGGTCCTCGTCAAGCTCAATGGCCTTTTTGTAGGCATCTATGATCTCCTGGGAATCCACCTTGGCTCCGAACATTCCGGATGCGTAGTTCCCGCACTCCGCCTTATAGTACCAGATATCGGCATTGTCGGGGAACTCTGTTACGAGCTTCTTGAACGCCGTGTATGCCTTCTTGAAATCTCCCTCGTCCATCGCCTTAATTGCGTTGACGATCTTCTTTTCGGGGGTGGCCTCTGCCATAAACCATGAGTTAACTTGGGGCGGATAAATACCCTTCTAACAATCCTTATAAAAGCACTCCACAGTCAAGAGTGGATGGGAATATCCTGAAGCTGTGATTCCAATGACGGATATGCCAATGGAGATGATGGCATCCTCACTGTTGATCGGGCAATGAGAACGGACGACGCATCGCCCGGGTCTCCACTGTCCGGCATGAGCTAATTGCGATTATCCAAAATCTGCGGCCGATATCTTTGTATTCAAGAATCCAAACCGTTTAATCGGTCTTTGCCTCTTCCAGAAGGGCAACCTCAAGATATTGATATGATATGCCCGCCCACTCTATTCCGCAAAACCCTTATAAACGCATTCGAGCATGAATGCGCCATGTCATGCTCCAATGCCACGGCGGTTCGCCTGGCCGTGTTGGGGTACGTTGTGCTGGCCGGAAGATGCCTGAATTTTCAGAGGAGTAACTCAGGATGTTCAAGGACCAATATGCCGAGAACTTGTACAGCAGCTACGGGAAAAACTGGTCCTGCCCGCCGGCAGACGTTAACGCTGAGGGAACTTGGCTCCAGACTCGACTCCGTACTCGTCGTGAGAAAGACGTTCGGATAGATCCCAGAAACGAGGCGTCCCTAAGGGTATGCAGCAACGGTATGAAGGCGGACATCCGCAACGCTGTGGTGTTTTCCGTTCATACGAAGGCGACTGTATCGGGGTCTCCGACGGCGAGTTTGGGTACTGCGGCGAATGCTCTTACCCGAAGCCGTGCGCGCATTCCGACCAACTTCTGCCCTCTGCATCCGCCGTGGAGATCGACCTCGGCACCTACCTCGCATCCCTCGGGAAGCAGTTCTCCTTCGAAGATAACAGAATCACATTCTACGCTCTCGTCATGTACTCCTCCGGTCCGTGAATGCGCAATGCATGTGCTCGCATAACGATTTTATCCATTACAGCCATCGTTCCACTGAAGGTTAAGATGATGGACAGAGAAACCGTCGAAAGAGTAGCGCGCACCGCGCACATCAGACATACCGAGGACGAGATCCGGAGATACGGGAGCGACCTAGCGGAGATCCTCACTTACTTCGAACTCCTAGATGAAGCGCCGGGATCCGAGGAACGCGGTATCAACCCCGTGGAGATCGCCAACGTCCTGAGAGATGACGAGCCCCATATGGACATAGATCCCGATATCCTTTTGAAGGACATGGACACGTACGAGAGATACGTAAGGGGGCCGAGGTTGTTATGAGCATGAGGAATATCCTCGAGACTCTTGAGTCCGTCAATTTGAAGTACCTCATGTTCCACGCGAGGACTTCCGACACTGACCCCGGGGATGCCAAGTTTTTATTCTCGGCCAAAGATAACCTTGCATCGAAGGACATGGAGACTTGCGCCGGATCCAGGATTCTGGAGGGCTACTTTCCGACCTTCGACGCCACCGCCATTGCCAGGATGCGTGAGGCCGGCGGGAAGCTGATTGGAAAGACTAACATGGACGAATTTGGATTTGGGACATTCTCCACCAACTCCGGACTGGAGGTCCCCAGGAACCCATACGATCTCGAGAGGGCTTGCGGCGGATCCTCTGGGGGCTCCGCATGCGCGGCGGCTGTCTTCGAGAACCACGTATCGTTGGGCGTGTCCACCGGCGGTTCTATTTGCTGCCCCGCCAGCTTCTGCGGGGTCTACGGCATCGCCCCCACCTACGGCCGTGTGTCCAGGTACGGGCTCATCGACTACGGGAACTCTCTGGATAAGATCGGTGTGCTCTCGTCGAAGGCCGGCGACCTAAGGAGATACATCAGGATTATAGCGGGGAGGGACGAGAGAGATCCTACCTCCTGCGTCCAGCCCGAGTTGAAAGATGAAAGGAGACCTATGAAGTCGGTCGCAGTCCCCAGGGAGGGCACCGAGGAGCTATCCAAGGATGTGGAAGCGGCGTTCAACGGCGCCCTTGACGAGCTTAGACGTATGAATGTTGACGTGAAATTTGTAGACATGCCCTCGCTAAGGTACGCCATGCCCGCGTACTATGTGCTCGCCACATCCGAGGCGTCCACCAACCTGGCCAGGTACGTCGGCATGAGATACGGCCGCCAAGACGGTGACTTGTCCTTGAAATTCGACGACTACTTCTCCGACGTTCGCTCCAGGTACTTCGGGGACGAAGCCAAGAGGAGAATCCTGCTGGGGACGTTCACCAGAATGGCTGGGTACAGTGACAAATACTATTCCAAGGCCAGGCAGGTCAGGCAGGTCATCATCAACGACTACAAGCGCATTCTGAGGGACCACGACGCCGTCCTGGCACCCACTATGCCATTCACCGCGCCCAGATTCGACGACATCTCCAGGATGTCTGCACTGGACTCCTATAAGACAGACTACCTGACGGTCCCCGCCAACCTAGCCGGGACCCCGCACATGTCTGTGCCCTGTGGATACGGCTCCGATGGCATGCCCATCGGGATGCAGTTCGTAGCCGACCACTGGGACGAGAACGTGCTGTTCACCATGGCCGAGGACTGGGAAAGGGAGTTCGAGATCAGGAGACCGGAGGTGTCCGCATGAAGATAGGCCTCGAAATCCACGTCCAACTGCCCACGAGATCAAAGATGTTTTGCTCCTGCCCCACCACCGAGGCCACGAGGCCCAACACTCACGTGTGCCCTACCTGCCTCGGGATGCCCGGGTCCAGGCCGGTCCTGAATAGGAAGGTCCTGGAGTATGGCATTATGCTGGCAAAGCTACTCGGCTGCAGTATCGCCGACACGACGTGGTTCTCTAGGAAGACTTACTTCTACCCCGACATGTCCAAGAGCGTCCAGATTACCCAGCACGATAACCCTATCGGGAAGGGCGGGATATACAACTTAGGGGACAAGCCGATCCGGATCACTAGGATTCACGTGGAGGAGGACCCCGGGAAAATTAAGAGGGTGGGGGACTTCTCTTCCTTGGTGGACTACAACCGCTCCGGAATACCTCTGGCAGAGATTGTCACCGAGCCCGACCTCAAGACCCCGGCGGAGGCCAGGGAATTCCTGAAATCTCTAATCGAGGACATCTGCTGTGTCATCGACATCTCCGGTGATGGGGAGAGGAGCATCCGTTGCGACTGCAACATCTCCGTTGGGAAGGAGAGGGTGGAGGTTAAGAACGTCACCGGTTTGAAGAACGTTGAAAGGGCTCTGACTTACGAGGTCGTCAGACAGACCAAGATCCTGAAGGCTGGCGGCAGGGTTGATAGGGAGACCAGACGCTTCGACGAGGAGCGCGAAGTCACCATCTCCGTCAGGACGAAAGAGTTCGAGGCTGACTACGGGTACATCGATGAGCCCGACCTGGGCGTGTACCACATAAAGGAGATGGCCAAGTCTATAAAGATCAGAGAAAGCCCTCAGAAGATGGCCGCCAGGATGGCGAGCCAGTACGGCATTAAACAGAGGATGGCTAAACAACTGGTGGCCACGTCGGTTAGGCTGGCGGAGTTGTTCGAGGAGGTGGCCGGTAGGCACAATACCCAGAGCGCCGTGAGGTGGGTGGTCGGTCCGGTGAGCTCCAACTGGAAATCGCTGGAATCGTCCGGCGCGGATGTGTCTGACGTGATACCGATCATCGACAGGTTTGTCGCCGGCGAGATCACGGACACGGAGTGCAGCATTGAGATTGGGTGCCTCATGACAGGGGAGGACACCAAGGCCGTCAAGAGAGCGGCAGGCGACCTGGACAGTCTAGTGTCAGACTACTTGGACCAAAACCCTGGGATTATCGGCGACTACAGGAGGAACGAAAAGGCCGCCAACAAGGTCATCGGGTTCGTCATGAAAAACTCCAGTGGGAATTACTCTTCCGCCGAGGTCGTCGACACAGTCAAAAGGATTATTGAATCTAGACTATGATTCTTTGATAGCAGTTTTCATGATGGTCTACGGGTCTGTGAAGTAAGAACATAGTTTCGCCGCCGACCTTCACGTCGAGGAACTTTCCAAAAGACTCGGGCTCACGTGCATTTCAAATCACATTGAGTTCTAGAACCTTACCGTCTAGAAAGGTTCCTGAAGGGCATATCCAGGAAAATAGAACACTTCCATGCGATCCCGATTCTTATTCATCCATGGTCTTTACACACCCTGAGAATTGTCGACCATCTTCAGACTCTCCGCAACGGCAGAATCATTGAGACTTTGAAAGGAACGTTCGTGTAATCTACACAAAGAGAGTCGGCATGCCCCCGGAGGTCACCGACATCTTGAAGGATGTGATCTTCAGCGCCTGTGGCGAATTTGGCCTGAGATTATATTTTAGGAGAGGTTTAATATTTTAAGACGATACTCTGCTTATAGTGCACGGCTCTGAGAACGGTAATAATAGCATTGAACACCTGTTTGAAACTATCTCTAAGCATATGATAGCCTCATTTCTGTCAGTACAAAAGATATGGTACTCCTAGGCTCAACAAGAGCCTAGACAAACTTATTAAAAATAGGTTGAGCAGAGGACCACCGAGTTGGTGCTCTGATTATTAACTACGTTAAGAGCGTCAATAGGACCGTGTACCCAAGAAAATCCGGAGGCAGGATCGTTCAAAAGACCGGAATCGGCAAATGAAGAAGGTTCTACAGTAAGCCCCTCCTCATGCATCGAGGCCGGGGAAATCCCTATATCCGTCAGACCTGCAATACGGCGATGGGGATCTCTGTAGGCTGTTGTTGTATCTGCCAGTCTGATGGCAACGAAATTGCGCTGGCACCAACGTCGATAGAAACTTGGCAACAGATATTCCGATCCCGTGTCGGTTCTCAGTTCTCTACGAAACACATATTCTACTCTCGGCTTATTGGACGGTCCAGTCCCCCCCCCCCCACTCCGTCAGACGGTATGGTCACATCAGCATTATTAACGTCATTAATTACTGAGACGCCAATATAGTGGTCTCCTACCCCAAAACAATTTTTCCAAAAATGGCAATAATTACCGGGTCCGTGTACTAGGGACCTGGCTTGTCGAGCACCACAACATAATGTCACCGCTACTTAATACCGTGCAATCTTAATTATTTAGATATACCTACATAATTTAACAGCAATAAAATGTTTTTAATAAAATTTAAATATAAAAACGGGGCCTAAGCCCCATGATTTCACGGTCACTCCTCGGTCAGGTCGTCGACGTCGCTAAAGTCGATGTCACCCGTTAAGGAGATAATCTGGAGCTCCTCTAGCTTAGCGTCGTCTACCTTCTTGGGAGACCCGTCCAGTAAAGAAATCGCCTTCTTGTTCTTGGGGAAGGCAATGACTTCCCTGATAGTATCCTTCCCGAGCAGTATGGCGCACAGTCTATCCACACCGATAGCGATTCCTCCGTGCGGAGGCGCGCCGTAACTGAGAGCCTCCACAAAGAGCCCGAAGTTCTCTTCAATCTTCTCGTCGTCTAAACCAAGCTTGTGGAATACCGCCCTTTGGAGATCGGCGTTGTGGATACGCAGCGATCCCGATCCAATCTCGTTGCCGTTCAGGCAAAGGTCGAAGCAGGCTCCCCTGACGTACTCGTCGTCCAAGTCGTTCTGAGGCAGCACAAAGGGGTGGTGGAACGAGTCATACTTCCTGGATACAGGGTCGACCTCGAACATGGGGCACTCGTCTATCCAGAAGAACTGGAACTGGTCCTCCGGGATCATGCCAAGGTCCTCGGCGATCTTTTTCCTAACAAGCCCCCCGCCTTCGTAGGTGGTCTTCCAGGGCCCGGCGATGAGGAACAGCACGTCACCCTCCTCTGCACCCATAGCGGCCTTGATATTCTCTAGGATCTTTGGTGTAAAGTACTTTGTAATGTTGCTCTCCAGCTTCCCGTTCTCGACCCACATCCACGTGAGCCCTCCGAGGCCCACTTTCTTGGCGTAGTAGATGTACCTGTCTCTGTCGTTCCTGCCGATACTGTCCCCGGCGATGCCCTTCTTAAGGTTCATCCCGGCAACGATGCCGCCCTCGGCGATGACGTTTTGAAAGATCTTGTACGGGGCATCTCTTACCACATCAGTCAGTTTGACAAATTCTAGACCGTACCTCATGTCAGGCTTGTCAGAGCCGAACCTCTCTATGGCGTCGCGGTAGGCGATGTGCGGAAAAGGGATTTGGAGCTCCTGCCCGTAGAGTCCCTTCCAGATGTATGCCATCATACCTTCTATCAGGTCCTGGATGTCCTTCATGTCCACAAACGACATCTCCAAGTCCAACTGGGTGAATTCGGGCTGCCTGTCCTTCCTGGAATCTTCGTCGCGGAAACACCTGGCAACCTGATAATAACGATCCATGCTAGCGACCATGAGCATCTGCTTAAACAATTGCGGGGACTGAGGCAGGGCGTAGAACATACCGGGGTGTATCCTGGACGGGACGATGTAGTCCCTGGCACCCTCGGGCGTGGACCTACCCAACATAGGGGTTTCGATCTCGAGGAACCCGTTCTGATCCAGGTACTGCCTGGCCAGGTAGATGAGTCTGGTCCTAAAGACCATGGCCTGGATCATCTCAGTCCTCCTGAGATCCAGGTACCTGTACCTCATTCTGATGTCCTCGTCGGGGAGCACGTTCTCCTTCTGGTCCCCCAACTCGAACGGAGGCACGGCGGACTTGTTTAGGAGCTCAGCGCCGGTGATCAGAACCTCGATCTCGCCTGTGGGATTCCTGGCGTCTTCGGTCCCCTCAACCCTCCTTCTGACGACTCCGTTGATCTGAATACAGGACTCGCGCGTGAATGTCTTCATAACCACGTCCAGTGCACGGGCATCGACGCTCTCAGGCAGCCCCTCCGGATCGAAGACCACTTGAGTGACCCCATACCTGTCAGCCAGGTCAATGAAAGCGACCCCGCCATGGTCCCTGGAGAACCTGACCCATCCCTGGAGGCATACCTCCTTACCGAGGTCCGATGACCTCAGTTCGCCACAGGTGTTTGTTCTTCTCATGGAAGTTCCTCTATGCGGTTGCGATTATGCCTTCCCTATATAAGAGGTGTGTACGCGCGAATTGAATTGCACATGTTGACTTGTTTTGCGGGCGGTCATCAGCGTACTTCTATAAAGCGGAGGCACACACAACCGCAACGCTAACGACTGGCACATAGCAGGACAGACCGGTCCGCCAACTCTTGGACATATGTTCGAAAGAACGTCGTCCGCATTAACAATTAGAAAATGAGATGTCCATGAGTGTTGCTAATTGCAGAACGAACGGGCTTAGGGTCCCTTTCGACTGAGATAATCGGTCACTTCTCACCCAGGATAGGCGGGATGTAGGTGAATGGGTCCTTTTTGATGTTCAAGATGACCGAGGTGTTGGTTTTGTGGACATCAGGGATCTTGTTGATCTTCTTGACGACCTCCGAGAACTCATCCCTGTTCACGCAGGCGATCCATGCTACGCAGTCGCTCTCGCCGGTAACGTCGAAGATTGAGATTACCTGGGGGATTCTGGCGATCTCGTCCTGGACCGTGATGACGTTGTCCGCGTAGATGCTGACCAGGCCCATGTGGTCGAAGCCCAACTTCATGTAGTCGATGCTGGCGCGGTAGCCCTGAATGACGCCCTTGGTCTCCAGGTTCTTGACCCTCTGGATCAGGGTGGTAGGATGCACTTCAAGCTGCTTTGCCAGCTGCCTGTAGGAGCCTTGGCTGGACCTGCACATGAGTTCGATTATACGTTTGTCCAGTTCATCAAAGCCAACGAGAGACATTTGAACCCCCTGTGTATTAATTCCCTAAAGAGATATTAAGGTTCTTCGCACTCGGCATCAAACAGGCGATAAAAAATGACTGACGAGATATTCAGGCATGACGGATACGGCTTCGAGTTTGAGGCCAACGTCGTCTCTGTGGACGAGGATAAGGTCGTCTTGGACAGCACAGCGTTCTATCCCGGGGGAGGGGGCCAAGTGTGCGA
>CAZIJM010000033.1:0-10855 GCA_964539695.1 uncultured Methanomassiliicoccales archaeon
CGTACGGTGGGTGGTGTGAGAGAACGACTGGCGGATTACCGCCAGTCTCTCAATTTATTATTTCACAGTATCACCGCTCACGATCACTGTCGGTGATTATTCTTTGCCTTGAACAGTCGTCTATTTATTGTTAATTTTTTCTTGTTGTTCACAAAGTCTGGGTAGAATATTTGCACAATCTTTTTTATACCATTCCTTTAATGGCATGGAGTATCGGAGTGAAAACCATGGCCGACAATGTGCCGCTTGAAAGCCCGGATGAGGACGTAACGCGTGTGCGTCTACCCAATATAAAAGAAGGTGAGATGTTCGGAATAGCGGACCAGCTTCTCGGCGCCTCTAAGATCAAGGTTATGTGTGAGGACGGAGTCTCCCGTGTGGGACGCATTCCTGGCAAGATTAAGAAGAGGATGTGGATTAGAGAGGGTGATCTTCTGATCATTTCGGTGTGGAACTTTCAGCCTGACAAATGCGATATCAAGTTCAGGTATACGAAGACCCAAGCTATCAATCTTAGTAAGAGGGGTAAGGTCCCGAAAAACCTTGACATATTTTGAAAGGGACCTGCATGATCTCCTATGAGGAGGCGTACGCATATCTCGAGAAGCATGTGAACGCCCTGAAAACTAATCGTACCGGTGACGAGCGTCAGACAGATGCGGAAGTCTTTGACAGGAAGACTCTTTTAACCATTTACGACATGATGAATGCGGGGTACATTGATCAGGTCCATTACCCTGTTTCCACCGGTAAGGAGGGAAATATTTTCTATGCTACCAACGAGGATGGTAGTGGAATAGCCCTCAAAATCTTTCGCACCTCCACCTCCACCTTTAAGAGAGTGGCTAAATACGTGGAGGGCGACCCTAGGTTTAGAGGGGTTACCGGCAACAGGTGGAAGATGATCTACGTTTGGGTTAACAAGGAGTTCAAGAACTTGATGAGGTACAGCGAGGCTGGGATACCCGTACCGGAGCCCATCACGTTCTCCCAGAACTGCCTGCTCATGGAATATATTGGTGATGAGACTGGTCCGGCCCTCCAGCTCAAGGACGTCGTTTTTGAAGACCCGACTAAGACCTACGACGAAGTCATATCTTTCATCATCGATGGTTGGCAAGAGGCGCACCTGGTCCACGGGGATCTTAGTGAGTACAACATCCTGATGCAGAACGGTCAGCCCGTCATGATAGACATGGGCCAGGCCATGACCAGCGACCACTACAATGCCAAGGAGCTGTTGAAGAGAGATATCAGAAACATCAACGTGTTCTTTAGGAAGAGGAACGTCGATGTCATCGATGACAAGGTGGTCTTTGAGGAAGCCGTCAACGGAAAGAATGACGAAGAGGAGGATGAGGAATGAGATCTATAAGGATTCCCGCTGATAGGGTGGGGACGCTCATCGGTAAGAACGGGGAGATTAAAAAGACTCTTCAAGGTATATCCGGTATAAAGCTGGACATCGACACAGAGGAGGGAGAAGTCGTCATCCATGATGACGTAGAGTTGGATGACCCCGTCATGGCATTGAAGATCCAGGACGTCGTGAAGGCTGTCGGCAGAGGGTTCAACCCTGACAAGGCTATGAGGCTATTTGACGACGATGAGTACCTGGAGGTCGTAGACTTGAAGGAGTTCGTGGGCGACAGAAATAACCAGATTACCAGGATCAGGAGCAGACTTATCGGGAAGGATGGGAAGACTCGTAGGATTATTGAGGACCTGACCGGCTGCGACATGGTGATCTACGGCAACACAGTGTCGCTGATTGGCAACTCTATTAGCCTCCCTGTGGCAAAGCACGCTGTGGGGCTCATTCTTCAAGGCAGTGAGCACGCCACGGTATATCATTACTTGGAGAACCAGCGTTCAAGGCTCAGAATAGTCGAGATGGGCTTTGATCTTTGAGGTGACTCCATGGAGGAGTGGATTCATATAAATTACGACAAGGGGAGGGCCCTGGCTGAGTTTGGCCTGTGCGACCATTGTTTGGGTCGTATGTTTGGGAAGATCGGAACTGGCACCACCAACAAGAATAGGGGCCGTGATATCCGCAAGGCCCTTGCCGAGGAGGGGATCAATGCTCTCGTGGTAGAGTTCTGCCCCCTGTGTGAAAATGTCTTTGACCTGCTGGATCGGTTCGCCAACGCTGTCGTTGAGAGTATCTCCGGTATTGAGTTCGACAACTTCCTCATTGGCACTAGGGTTGAATCGGAGATCGTGAAGCGGGAGAGGGATCTGTGGAAGGAGTACGGCCTGGAGGAGGCCGAGCCTATTAAGGCCGAGCTCAACCGCGAGATCGGAAAGATTGTCCTATCCAAGATGCACCGCTTCGTGGAGTTCAGGAATCCTCAGGTGGTGGCATGTGTAGACACTAGGTTTGCGGATGTATCTGTGGACATAGCTCCTGTATTCATTGCCGGACGCTACAACAAGTTTAGTCGCGAGATTCCCCAGACGATATGGCCCTGTAGGGTTTGCCACGGGAAGGGGTGTGATCACTGCCATGGTAAGGGCAAGATGTATGAGACTTCCGTGCAGGAAATCATCGGTAATGTTGCCCTGGAGATGACCAGAGGGAAAGAACATTTCTTCCATGGCATGGGCAGGGAGGACATCGATGTTCGCATGCTTGGTGATGGGAGGCCGTTCGTGTTGGAGATCAGCAGCCCGAGGGTTAGGAACATCGACCTTGACGAGCTCAAGAGGAGGTCCGACAACGAGCTGGCGGTGTTTAATGACCTTCACTATGTCCAGCGCGAGGCAGTGGAGAGGTACAAGGAAGCGGCTGCCGACAAGGTGTACCGCGTACACGTGCTCACGAATGGTAAAATTAATAAAGAGGCAGTAAATGAGGTTGCCTTATCGTTTAAGAACGCCAATATAGATCAGAGAACTCCACGCCGTGTTGAGCACAGAAGAGCCGATCTAGTCAGGAAAAGGATGATACACTGGGTCGAGGCGAATGCGATAACCGAGGACTCGTTTGATCTCGAGCTCGAGACTGATTCAGGCACCTACGTGAAGGAATTCGTGTCTGGCGACGATGGGCGTAGCACCCCGAGTTTCTCAGAGAGGCTCGGTGTTCAATGTCGCGTCGAGATTCTCGACGTGTTGGCGATCAACTATCACGAACCATGAGGGATTGAAATGCAGAGATCCAGAGGAACAAGGACGAAGACCCGTAACGTCCTTAAGAAGAAGGCAGGAACACGCGGACTGTCGCCCATCACGAAAGGGCTCCAGATATTCGAGGCTGGGGAAAAAGTTAACATCGTTATTGATCCTAGTATCCACAAAGGCATGCCCTTTTCCAGGTTCCACGGGCTCACCGGAGTTGTCATCGGAGCCAGGGGCAGCGCCTATGAAGTCAGCGTCAAAGACGGCAATAAGACCAAGATAGTTGTCGCCCGTCCTGAGCACCTCGTAAGGAACGTCAACTGAGAAAGGTGAACGGACATGTCTGAGCAATATGTCACACTGGCCGAAGTGAGGGACCTCCTCAAAGCGGAGGCGGAGATCAGAGGATACGACGAGCTCCTTCAGTTGCAGAAGGCCGCGCTGGACCATGCTCAGACGGTATGTAGCATCTCCTTAGACCAGGCTAACGCAATCATTAACGAGGTTAAACAGATCAATGCCGTCAGCGATTCGGTTGCCTTGAAAATCGCGGACCTCCTTCCCGAATTCCCGGAGGACGTTCGTGCCATTTTTTTCAAAGAGAGGGTTACTCTCGAGCCAACGCAGATCCAGCAGATTCTTGACATAGTTAAAAGGCACCTCTGACAGGAGGGGACCCCCGTGGAAGACTACGCATATATCTTGGACTATTTAGCACAGGGGGCCTCAAGCGGGAGCTATTCCAAGAGGGAACCTGTGTGCTATGCGGTGGGAGATGAGGAGTTTAAGCTTTTCGAGCTCGTCCCTAAGGCGGGTGTTCAGATAAACATCGGTGTCAGGACCTACATCGGTAAGGACTCCGCGAAGGTCAAGCGTGACATCATTGACCACGTAAAGAAGCGCATCAATTACAACGACCTTACCAACAATGCTCAGGCGGAGCTAGAGTACGCCGTGAGCGACATCGTAGTTGCCAAGCAAGATAGGTTCATCAGGTTTTTCAATGAGGCCGAGGGTATCAGTATGCGCAAGCACATGCTGGAGGAACTTCCCGGGCTCGGCAAGAAGTCTATGAATGCCATCCTTGATGAAAGGAAGAAGGGGCTGTTTGAGGACTTCACAGACCTGTCCGAAAGGACCAGCGTCAAAAGCCCCGAAAAGCTCATCGTGGCCCGCATCCTATTGGAGATCTCCGACCCGGACAGGAAGCGCTACCTGTTCGTCTCTAGATGACGTACATTAACCGGCTGATAGCTGAAACTGGAATCATCCCCAGGAAGAGCAGGGGGCAGAACTTTCTCACCGATGGCAGAGTGGCTGACAGGCACATCTCTTACGCAGGGATACGTGAGGGGGACCGTGTCTTGGAGGTCGGTCCGGGTCTCGGGATACTTACAGAGAGAGTTCTTGGACTCCCATGCAGCCTCACCTGCATAGAGGTGGACGATATCCTCGCTAATTACATCGAGGAGACCTATGGTGACAGACTGAAACTGATACGCGGCGACGCCGTGAAGGTCCCGTTCCCAGAGTTCGACGTCTTTGTTAGTAATCTCCCTTACAGCGTTTCCACGCCGGTGATTTTCAAGCTTTTAGGCCACAGTTTCAGAACAGCTGTGGTCATGGTGCAGAGGGAATTCGCGGATCGCATGGTCGCCGACGTGGGTAGTCCCGAGTACTCTAGGCTCACTGTCAATCTGTTCTACCGCGCCTATTGCGAGGTCGTGGAGACTGTCCCGGCATCGAGGTTCAACCCCCGCCCCAAGGTGGATTCTTCGTTGGTTAGGATCACCCCTCGCAGAGCACCCTTTGACGTCCTCGACGAGAGGACATTTTTCAGGGTTATCGAGGTGGCTTTCAACCACCGCAGGAAAAAGATCGGTACGTCTTTGAAGGCGGCCAGGGTGGTCCGCCCGGAAGACGACGTTCCGTACTTGGACGATAGGATTGAGGATCTTCGTCCGGTCGAGATTGCTAATATTGCTAACGCTGTGTTCACCGCCAGAAAGAGAGATTGCTGAGCAACATCCTGTTGAATCTATTCGTCTTCACTGCCAAGATTGAAATACAATATGTTGCGTAGTCAGCCCCGAGGCGTAAAATAGGAAAATCACGAGGGACTGGTCAAACGCTTGTGTTGTTCTTTATAGGACTACTTGTGCTGTCCTTGGGCATATCGCTGATTACATCGATCTAGTACAGTTTGTCAATGATATTCACAAACCTCACTCTGGGCAACTTCATCATCTTGTACAGCTTCTTCCTAATGGTGATACAGGCTGCCCTGTTCGGACGTAAAGCTAACAAGTTCAACATTATCATGCAGCTGATTGTGTCCGTCTTCTTCAGGTACTTTGTGAACTTCGGGTTTGGATATTCACTGATCCGAATCCCATTGACTACTGGGTCAGGATTGTCTGTATCGTCCTCGGGTGCTGCGAACTTGTATTTGGCGTATACATGCAAATCATAGCCAACCTGGTCATCATCCCCTGTGATGGCCTCGATTACATCCTGACTATGAAGACCTGCAAGTTCTACATCCATGTACGCGTGACCTAGGACGTCATAATGATTGTCATTGCCGTCATTACGGTTACATCAGACTCGGCACGCTGGATGACGTTCGCGAGGGTATTGTCATCAGCGTCATCCTAGTAAGCAACATAGCCAGCCTGTACGTCAGGAAGCTCGGTTGGTTTACTGATAAGGTAATGCCCTGCAGACATGAGGAGTTCGTGTGGAACTGCGATAAAAGAAGAAGGATGGCTCCGTCAATACCCATGAGTGAGACACTATGCCCTATGACGAGTGTTTTGAGTTGTACAAGGAGATCAAGAAGGTTGGAGGGAAACTGTCCCACGAGAGGGACATGGATCTCGGATACTTGACCTGACCTCCAATTAGTCCATTACCATGCTCTACCTTGAGGCTAATTTAGGATACCAGGTCGCTGACCTCCGCGACTGCCTAGAGATATTCCACCGGGCTATCAGGACCTTGGTTGAGCGCTTTAAATCTAAGGGTCTCTTGGATGTGGTGGTCTCCAACTTCGACAGCAGGGCAAGGAGCATCAATCTCACCGACGAGGGAAGGAGAATGTGCGTTGAAATTAGAAGAATGGGTGCGGACGCCGCGTTGTACTCCTTGAGTAGCCTTGCCCCCGAGGAGAGGTCTCAGCTTTTTGTGTTCCTCTGGAAAGTCTTCGAAAACCGTGAGCGTGGACACCTACTTTGCGTCCGCGTGTAGAATAAATGTCAGAACTACATATCCTCAGACGATTCCATGCAGATAGGCATAGTAGGCAAGCCGAACGTTGGCAAGTCCACATTTTTCGGGGCGGCCACGATGGTGTCTGTAGAGATAGCTAATTACCCATTCACGACCATCGAGCCTAATAAAGGGGTCGCATACGTGCGTACACCTTGTCCGTGTAAGGAGCTCGGTCTCACATGCACTCCTCACAATTCGTTTTGTATCGACGGCATCAGGATGGTGCCCGTAGAGCTTCTAGATGTGGCCGGGTTGGTCCCGGGTGCTTGGGAGGGTAAGGGGTTGGGCAACAAATTCCTGGACGACCTGAGGCAGGCGGACGCGTTGATCAACGTGGTCGATGTCAGTGAATCCACTGACATAGAAGGCAACCCCGTCGACGTCGGGTCCCACGACTCCATTGAAGACATCCTGTTTCTCAGGAGGGAGATCGAGTGCTGGATGAGGGAGATTATAAGGAAAGGGTTTTCTAAGATCGCCAGGCAGGCAAAGATGCAGGGTAGCAAACCCGAGACCATACTGGCGGAGAGGCTTCAGGGAGTGAAGGTTAGCGAAGCCCAGATAAAGGAGGCCCTTAAGGTCGTGCCCTTGCCTGATGATCCCACTAAATGGGACGATGACCTTCTTCTGAGATTGTGCGGAGAGATCAGGGTACAGTCTAAGCCGATGATTGTAGCCATGAACAAAGCTGACATTGCCCCCAAGGGAAACATCGAGAAGGTTAGGGCGGTCAATGATGTTTGTGTCGCTACCATGGCCGAGACCGAGCTGGCTCTGAAGAAGGCGGCCGCTGGTGGGCTGGTTGACTATACTCCGGGTGACAAGACGTTCAGGATCAGAGAGGGTGCCAAGATTAGCGATGACCAGAGGAAGGCCTTGGAGTATATGGCGGAGAGGATAGCCGTTAACAACGGGACTGGGGTGCAGAAGTGCATCGAGGATACCGTTTTTGGTATGCTAGACTTCATCACCGTCTACCCTGTAGAGGATGAGAACAAGTACACGGACCACTTTGGTAGGGTCCTCCCGGATGCATTTCTGATTCCACGTGGCTCTACCGCGAGGGACCTGGCGTACAGGGTCCATACTGAGCTGGGCAAAAAGTTTATACGCGCCGTCAACGCCAAGACCAAGCGCACCGTCGGGGCCGACTACGAGCTCCAGGACGGGGATGTCATAAGGATAGTGGCCAACAAGTGATCCGATGAGCAGCTGGGACGTCAGATTGATCAGCGCCTCTTATACCATGGAGGGGGACAAGCCCGTCATCGAGCTGTACGGCAAGACCCATGGGAAGGAGTCCATAACCGTTCTGGTGAACGGATTTAGGCCGTACCTGTTTGCTGTCAGGCCGACAGAGGCTCTGGAGAGGCAATTGGCTGAGGACGGAGAAGTGGTATCGGCGCATAAGGATACCTTGCTTTACAAGGGAGTGGACACCGAGGTGCTGAAGATCACCATAAGAAGCCCTTGGAAGGTTTCTGAGTACCGCAATAGGTTCAAGAGGATGGGATTTGACGTTTTAGCTTCAGACATCCCGCTGAACCACCGCTACTTCTACGATACGGACATGGGCGCTTGCATCCGCGTCACCGGCGAGCCGATAGAGAGCAACGGGTGCACTGACCTGACCGTCTTGATGTCATCGTTCGAAAACATAGACTCCTTCGACCCTGGGCTGAGGATATTGTCGTTCGATCTGGAGAACAGCATCGAGCATGAGTTCATCTACTGTATCTGTGCGGTCGTGGGGGAGGACGGTGACATTCGCAGGTGCGACCCGATACAGGGGAAGGAGACGGACATCATCACTCGTTTTGGGGAGCTGATCCGCGAAGTCGACCCCGATGTGATCACCGGTTACAATATCGACAACTACGATATCAAGAAGATCCAGGAGAGGGCCAAGGCCAACAGGATGAAGGACGCTCTGCCCTGGGGACGTGACGGCGGACAGCCCAGGGTGGTCAGCGAAAGGTTTTGGAGGGTCAAGGGCAGGCTGGTCTGTGACGCCTGGTGGGCGGTTAGGAAAGAGCTCCACCCTAAGCAGGAGACCCTGAATGCCGTCTCTAAGCAGCTCCTGGGCGAGACTAAGATGGACGTCGACCCTAAGCATATGGACGACGAGTGGGCCAACAATAGGAAGAAGGTCTTGGAGTATTGCACCAAGGACGCCGAGCTGGCTCTGCGTGTGTTGTTGGAGGTGGGGACCCTGAGAAAGGGTATGGACCTGGCCGCTGTGTCGAAGCTTACTGTGGAGGATGTCCTCACGTCCGGATCATCCCAACTCGCTGACTCCCTTCTGATTCGCGCCGCTGACCGCGGGAAGATCGCAGTGCCCAACATGGGTAGGGCGGGGGCGTCCGAGCAGATCGAGGGCGGGTACGTGCATGATATAGTTCCGGGACTTTACCACTGGGTCTGCGTCCTCGACTTCAAATCCATGTACCCTTCGCTGATCATCGCAAAGAACATCTGCTTCACCACTCTGTCTCCGGACGGCGAGATCGTCTCCCCTGTAGGGGCAAGGTTTATATCCAAGGAGAGACGCGTGGGACTGCTACCCATGATCCTGTCCAATCTGATGGACCAGAGGGACGACATCAAAAGGAGGATGAAGCAGACCTCCGATCCCCACGAGTACCATTACCTGGACGGCCTGCAAGCGGCGGTGAAAGTTCTGATGAACACGTTCTACGGGGTGTTCGCATCTTCGTTCTATAGGTTTACCGACAAGAGTATCGGCGCCGCAATCACGTCTTTCGCTAGGGCTAACGTCAAAGGCATCATCGACGACATCGAATCTGAAGGTATCCATGCTATTTACTCTGATACTGACTCAGTGTTCATGCAATCCCCCGAGTACAATCTAGAAGGTTCCGTCGAGTTCGGGACTCGCATGGCTGAGAAGTACTCCCGCGATGGCGGGACTTTGGAGTTTGAGAAGATCTTGGAGCCTATGTTTACTCACGGAATGAAGAAGAGGTACGTGGGTAGGGTTGTTTGGCCGGAGGCAACAGACAAGTTGCTGGTTAGGGGTTATGAGATACGTCGCTCGGATTCCTTCGATCTTCAGAGTAACCTGCTTACCGAGCTCTTTGACAAGATCTTGGACGAGAGAAACGATGAGGCGTTGGCACTCGTAAAGTTTACTATACAGGAGGTGCTCGCCGGCAGGGTGAATCCGTCCGAGCTTGTCATATCTCGCACATGCAAGGGGCTGGACGCCTACGAGAATCCGGAGAGGATGGCCAACGTTCAGGCAGCGAAGAAGCTCATGGAGAGGGGATACGAGTTCATCCCTGGAATGAAGGTTTCATGGATTGTTACCGATGGTAACTCCGCGCCTCAGAAAGTAGAGCCGTATATTAGTGGTGTTCCGTTCACGGCAAAGCCTGACTATAGGTACTACGCCGAGCGCATAGCCCAGACTGCCTCTAGGATTACTGAGGTCTTGGGATGGACCGAGAAGGACCTGATGATGGGCAGTCAGCAGGCCACGTTGTTCAGCAGAGCGTTTATAGCGAAGGAGACTCCTAAGAAGGAGGAGGACCTTGGGAAGAATTCGACTCTGGCGAAGTCTAGCTCCAAGGTCAGGAATTTGGACGACTTTTTCTGACAGTAAGTCTCACATTCCCCAGTACAGCTGCATCCACTGGTCGGCACCCTGGAGCATGTACTCTACGCCCAACGTGGCTAGTAGCAGGCCGATGATCCTTGAAGCGATATTCAAGGTGTTGAACCCGACCAGACGGACGATCGGAAGTGACAAGCGTAGGAGTAGCCAGGTGATCACTATGGCGATGACCCCCGAGATTATCACCTCGGGATAGCTGTACTGCTGGGAAAACAGGACGACCGCTGTTATCACACCGGGCCCCGTTATTATTGGCGTCGCCACGATGATCCACGGGGCATCATTCTTGTCCTCCGCATTGTTCAGTTTCAGACCGAAGACGAGTGCCACGCCCATTAGGATGAGGATTATGCCCCCGGCTACCCTAAAGCTCTCCATGGTGACCCCGAATATGGACATCAGCGGTTCTCCGATGAATACGAACACGAATAGTAGGACTCCCGCCACGAGAACGGCCTTGTTGGCGTAGCTATTGATCGTCTTGGCGTCCGCGTTCCCAACGATCGACAGGAATGTTGGTATGCTAGAGAACGGGTTCATGATTAGGAATAACGAGACTACTACTGACACGATGATGGATGGGTCCATGCGGTCACCGCACCGGAGACAGTCGTATTCCCATATTTGATTATGCTTGGAACACCAAAATGAGGTAGGAGAGTTACAGTAATATACCAGCCCGTACTTGGCGCTTGACGTCGAGGCAACAGCATCTACTAGTAACGTTTGTGACACACATGTTCATAGTGAATATGTGTGGATTTAGTACCCTTGATATGAATTTGTGAGAGTTTTCGGAGCATCAGTTATAACAGTCGCTTA
>CAZIJM010000034.1:0-10791 GCA_964539695.1 uncultured Methanomassiliicoccales archaeon
ATACCGCGTGCTCCACGGTGTTCTTCCAATTCCGTCGTATCCCTCTCGCAATAGCCATCTAGCGTGCTCTACGTTGTCTGCATGCTGTTACTTCTTTCGTTCTAGGATTCTGGTGTTTTCTCAGCTACTATGGCTACTGACTCCTTACAGTTCAGTTCTGTGTCACCGCAGGGATTGTCCGCCCATTCGGGCGGACATACTTATGAAGCTTCCTTAGGCAAAGGGTAAGTCCTTTGCTTCATGTAGCCGTCACATTTACGCAGTCAAGTCCGTACAGTGCTAGACTTCGACATTTGAAGCCGTCTCATCCATTCTTCCGCGCCTACCACGCGTTTCCTGTTCGTTGGCCCAGGGCTTTACCTTCAATTTCCTTCAGATTCCGCTTCGCGATGGACACCATTGTCATTGACCAATGGTTCCCACTGTTAAGTCTATAGAGGTCTTTCACTTCCGAGACTCACCTTCATGCTGGACACACTTCAAGTAACACCTGTCTCCGGCGAGGATGTTACGAATAGAATCGGAATAACACACGGTAACATTGAGAGTGGATTCTTGCCATCATATTAGCACTGATCCCGTGTTATGCACTCCTCGTTCAAGACGTTGATAGCTATAAATTGACACAAGGCAAATCCCTGATACGATAGAATGAACTTGATTTTAGACATTTGGAACGACAGTTTTAAGCATTCCGTGTTACTCATAGTCATGTCCACGGTGGCGCTGGTGTTGTAGTTCTTCGGAATCACGCCGCGGAGTGGTTCGATTTAGTATAAATAATCATCGTCCTCTACGGCCTTCTCATCATACTAGGGGCCATGAAGAAGCTGGTAATCGACCACGACATCAAAGTGGGAGTGTTAGTGTCACTGACAATCATCGCGTCCGTCTTCCTGCAGGTGTACTTCGTCGCAGGAGAGGTGGCCCTAATCATGCAAATCTAGGCTACCTAGAGCAGTACTTATCCAGGAGGACTAATCGCGAGATGAGAAAGTTCATAAGCTTCACACCTAATACCGTCCATCTCGTCTGGGACGACGAGGAGGCCACGGTACATGTGGAGGATGTCAGGTCGGGGACGTCGTCAGGGTCCTACCCGGTGAGACCGTGCCCATAAGCGGGATAATAATCTCTGGCATCACCTCTATCGACCAAGCGATCATTATTGGGGAGTCAATCCCGGTGGATAAAACTGCGGAGACGAGGTGTATAGTGGGACTATTATTTAGATGGACGCCTTCGATATGAGGGTAGTGCGTGAAAGCGGGAACTCCTCACTGCAACGCATGGCCACGATGGTCGAGTTCGCCAATGCCGGCAAAACGCGCATGGTCCGCACCGCAGACCACTGGGTCACCCGCTTGGTGCTAATTGTGATGGTCTTCTTGGTGGTCCCGATGTGCGCCTTCATCCAGGACATTTATAGAGCCATCGTCATCAAATCGTATTCTGCCCCTGCGCCTTCATTTTGGTGACACCCATCACGGTCGCCGTCAACATAGGCAATTTGACCAAGCACGGGCTGCTGGTTAAAAAGGGGGCGCGCCGGAGAGGCTGTCCCGGGTGGACATCCTGGTGTTCGACAAGACCAACGCCGTTACCGAAGGCAGGTCCGCAGTGGTGAACGTCTCACTAGAGCTGAGCGCGGACAATATGCTCGACATAGTGGCCTCCGTCGAGTCCAGATCCTAGCACTCTCTGAGGAGGGCGATGGTGACGTATTGCAGAGAGGCGGGCGCTATTTTGTCCGACTCGGAGGCATTTGTGACCGTGGTGAGACGCAGCGTGGACACCACCGGGGGGAGGGGCTGGTGCACAACGTAGGGTCGGTTTTCGTCGTGGCGAACTCCGCACTGCTGATAATGTACCACAGACGCGGGAAGGCAGTCAGGGGCGGCATTTGACTCCGTCCGAGTACCGTATGAACCTGCCAATCTCCAGGGGCTAGGCCCGATCCACGAGTTCTCATTGCCATTCGTAGTACTCGTTGAGTTGGATCTCGTCCATCCTCCTCCTGATCTCTTTTTCATTCGCCAGGAATACTGGGCCGAAAGAGGCTATCCTCTGATTTATGGATTTATCTTCTAGGAGCCACAAGACGGAGGTCTCCGAACCGTTAATTATTCTCTCTACCTTTCTTCAGGAACTTGACCCTGCTATCGTTCTTCATCGACACGCCACCACGTCGACCCCCTTCCCGAATATCACGTAGAGGTTCTTGCCAGCACCGTCGGCGGCCGGGTTCAGTTCCAGGACGGAGCCGAGGTCCATTCTGAACCTAACGATTCTGACGCCATGGTCACCGTGAGTTTAGGATAGCCGGCTGGGGGAAATCAGTGAGGTGCCTCCAAACATCCCACATATCACCTTGGCCGACTATCCGTCACCGCCCACGACTGAGACGTCGGCGGTCTACACAGTGTTTACAGAGTTGGGGTCGTTTTTCATCTCTAGCGGCAGGTTCAGCATAATCTGAGTGATGTCATTGAGGTTGTGGTCCTCTTGGTTGGCCAGAGGGTACATCTCGTTGTGGCTGTACCTTGACGAGGCTGATACCCACTGTACATCCCTGAATTCGAACTTGCCTTGGTTGCCCATGTTGTCAAAATGGTTTATATAGCCCTTTTCAACAAAGGTGATCGTCTCGTAGCCCCAGTAGGCGTACATGAGAAACCTGGACACCGCCTTGTCGTGGTACATTTTGAAGCCCAGCTTCTTCTTATAGTCCTTGTTCAGGTCCCTGCCACCGATCTCGACCAGAGATAAGGCCTGATATCTGCTGCCCGTAGGGTAGTTGTCCTCGTAATGGGACGCGAAGATGAATGGGTCTTCGGTGTTCCAGTGCATTCCGGACCTGACCATCATAGGATCGGCAGGTTTTCTGGAGAACAAAGCTATGACGTTACTAAGACTCGTCACAGTGATAAACTCAGCGATTAATATAGGGTGAAGAACGGGCGGCCGGAGACGGCCGCGGGCTATGATAATAGGTCCTGCAGCTCTGTTGTGTCGACTGGTTCGCCGTCGGCCCCCGACGGTATCAGATCGAGTGAGTATTTGAAACGAGGTGGTGTGTGCACGAAAGCTAGATTTCCACCGGAACCGTTGAAATTGTCCTGCGTAATCGGCAAAGTTAAGGACAACCAGAGGATGAGGTTGCGATGTCAGAGAGCACCCGTCTCAACAAGTTCATCAGCGAGGCTGGGGTGTCGTCGCGTCGCGCGGCCGACAGACTAGTGAAGGAGGGGAGGGTCACAATTAACGGCCGCACCGCCGTCTTAGGGGACAAGGTCTTAGACGGGGACGTTGTGACCGTGGACGGGAAGGCTGTCATCAGGACGAGCACCGACATCATCCTTGTGTTCAACAAGCCCAGGGGGCTAACGTGCACATCTAATCCGGAGGACCCGGACAATATCATAGACTTCATAGGGTACCCGGAGAGGATCTACTCGGTGGGGCGTTTAGACAAGGACTCCGAAGGTCTCCTCATAATAACCAACAATGGCGAACTGGCGAATAGGATTATGTGCTCCCGTGCTGAGTACGAGAAGGAGTACATCGTGACCGTGGACAGGAAGGTGACCGACCAGTTTGTCCGCGGAATGTCTGAAGGGGTGATGATCCTGGGCAGGGTCACCAAAAGATGCCTTGTGGAGAAAACGGGGAATAAGGAATTCAGGATAGTCCTTAGGCAGGGCCTGAACCGCCAGATCAGGAGGATGTGTGGTTATTTCGGGTATACCGTGGTCTGTCTGAGGAGGGTCCGGGTGATGAACATCGAGCTAGGTGACTTGGATGTAGGTGGAATTAGGGAGCTCACGCTAGAGGAGAGGTCTGAGCTGATGAAGAAACTGGGGCTACGATCTTCGATTTTGGTTCCTAGATTATCATAGATGATGCAAGAAGCGCGCAAGTATTCACTCCGTCAAGTTGCCGTACACCCACTCTTTTCTGATCTCGTTTAGGATCCCGTGCATTATGTCCGAATACATCCTAATCCCGGACGAAGGCTGTACCTCCCCAGGACTCTCTCGGCCTTGAAGATACCCTTACCGAAGTCATCGACCGGATCATCGTACGATCTCAGGACCTCTGGGTCGGAGCAGAGTTACCTGTGGGACAGGTTTGGCTCCTTGAATCTATTGTCGTAGTTCTCTAGGACCAGGCCATGGAGTATTCTGCTGTGTTCGTGCATTCCCTTCACGGAGCACAGAATCATTTGTAATCATTAGGGTCAGAGAAATCTAGGACTGAAGCTAATGGCTGGTGCCTATGACTATGATGCCGTCAATGTCGTCCCCATGGAGAGCTAGGATCCTCTTGGTCACGAAGAAGTCCATGGAGTGCTCTATCACGATGCGCAAGATTTCAGGGAGGGCTTCCCTCATGCGGGCGTTGACCTTTGTCATATCTAACCTAGCTAGCATCCCGTCCTCCTTGGCGATAAATTCCTTCATCTCCGATGTGCCGCCGTGGCTAAGATGGTTATGGCCATAGGCGGCCACCCCCTCCTCGGCCAAGTGTGTTACGAAGTTGAGTACCTCATGATGTACTTGCACATCCCGTAGATAATCCGGAGGGATGCAACAGGGTTCTTGAGTGTCCATGTGATGCATCTCGGGGTTTCGTCTCTGTGGAACAAAGGGATCTCGAACGTCCTGGATTCTATGTCCGAGGACACGAGCTTGGAGGATATTTAATGGTCCCGCAGGACCCGGGTCTGACCACCGTTTCATAGTGCGTATTATTTTTCAGAGTAAAAGTATTAATGCAATTCTCTCAATCATCGTCTATGCGCAGGATCGCAGTCTACGGCAAGGGCGGCATAGGCAAATCGACCACGGTCGGGAACGTGTCGGCGGCCCTGGCCGATCGTGGTCTCAAGGTTATACAAATAGGATGCGATCCCAAGGCCGATTCTACTCGCGCGGTGGCCGGGAGGAGGATCTCCACCGTCCTGGAGACTATGAGGTACAACCCCGACCCGGAGCTTTCTGACATCGTCTTCAAAGGCAGGAAGGGTGTTCTGTGCGTAGAATGCGGTGGTCCCAAGCCAGGCATTGGCTGCGCCGGGCGCGGGATAATAGCGGCGTTTGAGAAGCTGGATGAGCTGGACATGATCGGCTCCTACAGGCCGGATATCATCGTCTACGATGTCTTGGGAGACGTGGTTTGCGGGGGGTTCGCCATGCCCATAAGGAACGGCTACGCCAGGGACGTGTTCGTAATAACCTCCGGGGAGATGATGTCACTGTACGCGGCGAGCAACATTGCCTACGCGGTCAACGATCTGACCCACGATGGCTACGCCAGGCTCAGCGGTCTTATCCAAAACTCCCGTGGCGTCAAGGACGAGGACTCCCTCATTGACAGGGCAGCGGGGGAAATGGGCACGTCTGTAGTCCACCGGCTCCCCAGGGACCCTGTAATTCAAAGCTGCGAAGATATGGGAACTACGGTGGTAGACGGTGCGCCGGATTCGGCAATGGCCGCATCTTACAGGGAATTGACTGGGAAGCTGCTGACTCTATCGGAGGACACTTCCGGCGGTATGAAATTCGAGGGTGAGTGAGATGACCACAGGAATCATGATAGCCGGCCACGGTTCTACCATGGTCTACAACAAGGGCGTACTGGAGATGCAGGCCGAACGCCTCAGGTCTATGGGGTATAACAACGTCTACGTGGGGTTCAACGAGTTCTCCATACCGTCCATTAGGGAGACGGCGGAGGAAATGGTGCAGGACGGGTATGACAAGATCGTCATCTTGCCATTCTTCGTGGCCTCTGGGCTGCACGTGACCAGGGATATCCCCGTGAAGCATTTTGGGCTACCTAGGGACTCCACTTGCGGTACGGTGGATATCGAGGGCAGAGAGACAAAGATAGTCATCGATCAGCCCTTCGGGGAAGACCCCAACTTGACAGACATCCTCCAAGAGAGGATAGAGGAGCTGAGGACTCCCGGAAAGGACACCAGGGTCATCGTTATGGGCCACGGTTCCAGGCTGGATTATAACTCCAGCGTGGTGGAGCTCAACGCCAAGCGCCTGGAGGAAAGGGGCTACAAGAAGGTTTATGTGGGTTACAACGAGTTCAACGACCCCAAGATCGAGGACGTCATCCCCAGAATGATCGATGAGGGCGCGGAGGAGATAGTCGCCTTGCCGTTGTTCATATCGCTAGGGAAGCACCTCACCATGGACGTCCCCGGGAAACTGGGGATAGAGGACTTCTCCGACGGTGGCATCATACGCAAGAACGGGCACGAGGTAGAGCTGAAGTACGCCGTGCCTGTAGGCGCGGACCCCAGGCTTTGCGACGTGCTGGCCGAGAAGCTCAGGAAGTACGAGTGATAACATGCGTGTTCTTGTTCTGGACATGGTCCACGGAGGGGACCTGCTAGCCATAAGGCACCGGGTTGAAAACAACGACGTCACATGCGTGGACGTCTACGGGATATGCTCTAAGGAGAGGAAGGACGAGCTGGCGGCTATGGACATAAGAGTCACCGACAAGGTCCCTCCCGGAAGATATGATATGACGGTGCTGCCGAGGCACTGCCCCCTGGAGTTCCTGGGGAATGCAAATCCAGGGGAGATTGTAACATTCAGTAAAGATGTTGGGAGATTCATCGACGATACTAGGTTCAGGATCGAGGTCACCGGTGTCAAGGGCAAGACCAGCGCCTGCTATCTCATCGCGAAAATGCTACATGACGCGGGGAAGAAGGTTCTTCTGCATACCTCTCGCGGAGAGGGGCCATGGACTGATGACGGCCATAGGATCGACAAGTACGTCAGTATCGCGCCACCATACCTGATGACTCTGGCCGCCGGGGATTACGATGCAATTGTTTGCGAGGTCTCCCTGGGCGGATCCGGGAAAGCGGACATCGCATGTGTTACTAATCTTGTAGATAATTATGGAATCGCAAAGAACACTCTTAGGGCATCCGATGCGAAGAAGGACATATTCACACAGAGGGGCACGAACATTGTATCTTCTGACGAGATAGGGTTCTGGTTGCAGTACTACGAGAGCCTCACTCCCTACGGGGGAAGGGTGAAAGTCCTATCCGAGCCAAGACTTGGAAAGTCCTTGAGGATCGCAATAGAGTACGACGGCAGATCCGAGCTAAACCTAGACGGGTCGTACATGAATATAAAGTACGTAAACGCCATCGACCTCGCCCTGGAGGTGTGTCACACGATGGGCATACCTAGGAAGTCTGTTGTGAAGTCGCTCGAAACATTCAAAGGGGTACCTGGCAGAGGCGAGATCTTCCGGGAGGGCGGAATGACCATCGTCCATGAGAGGAACCCCGGGATATCCTACATCTCCATCGGGAAGACACTGGAATGCTTAAAGAGGATGGGCGCCTTAAACAGCGCCCTAGTCATCTACAACCCCGTCAGCAAGAAGGTTTGCGATAAAATAGACAAAGATGAGATTAGAAAGGTCGTGGACGCCTATGGCGTCCCCATGGTGATGACTGATAGTGACGAAAAGAAGCCGGAAATTCCCCCAAACACCAAGCTTTTGATTGAATTCGTCAAGGAGGCCTACCAGTGAGGTCCATAATCCATCCACGCCCAAATCCTATCGTCGCCGCTATGTACACTCTGCGCGATATGGGCATTGATGTCATCGTGGAGCATGGTCCGGCCGGATGCAGCTTCATGGCCTCCAGGCCCTTGGAAAACGCCGACGTGAGGGTTGTCACTTCAGGCATGAGGGATAACGACCTAGTTTTCGGTGGCGAAGAGTCACTGATTAGAACGCTAAAACAGGTGGAGGAGAGATTTCACCCGAAGACCGTCGCCGTGGTGGGGACATGCGCTAGCATGATAATAGGTGAGGACATGGTCAAGTCAATAAAGAGGGTTGGCAAAGACGTCAACATCTTCCCCGTAGATTGTCACGGGTGTATGGGCGATAATACCCGCGGGGCAATCAAGGCACTAGAGGCCGGCAGGGATGCTGGCATCATCGATGCAGAGGAATGCAACCGCCAGATATCGCTGATGAAGGCGGCCACCAGGCTGGAGAAGGATATAGGTATGGCATCTTGTGACTATATACAACCCGCCATCAGCCCCACTAAGATGCATGTGTGCAGAAGGATACTAGAGGTCCTCTCTTCCGGGGGGAGGGTGGCGGTGGTCATGGACGCCAAGAAGGAGCTGGCTTACCGCTTCGCAGACATTTTTGAGGCGATGGATCGTGCCAAGAGAGCTACAGGAGGGGAGACTCTGTTCGTGGCCAACCTGGATCGGACCAAGGGTCTACCCAGGATAAGAGGATACTGCGACGAAATTCTGGAGGACCTGAAGTCAAAGGGAGTAACTATTAATAAAATCATAGGAGGGCTAGACGAGTATTCCATTGTCGGTCAGGAGATGAGAGATACCGTGGACAGATTCAAGCCGGACCTGACGATAATCCTCGGTATTTGCCATGCGTATCCCAACACGGACCTGGATGACATACTGATCACAGATCAACCCAGGCAACTCGCGAACTACCTCAACCAGGGGTATGGATGGGCGGTAGGCGAGATATCGTCGCACACCATGGTTATGGGCACCCACTCCATTGTACCGCTTGAGACTGCCGACACCCTCAGGGAGCTGTTGGGATGAAGGGAGTGGTGCTGGCCGGCACCGGCAGCGGTGTGGGAAAGACATCCATAACCACCGGTTTAATGTCTCGCCTGTCGAAGACCATGAGAGTCCAGGCGTTCAAGGCCGGCCCCGATTTTATCGACCCTATGTACCACACCGCCGCTACCGGCAGAAGGTCCAGGAACCTGGACTCCTTTCTGATGAACGACAAGACAATTAGGAACCTAGTGGGATACGCGTCTAGGGACGCGGATATCTGCGTCATCGAGGGCGTTAGGGGGCTATACGAGGGTCTGAGAGGGGACGAGGACATAGGTTCTACCGCGTATCTGGCGAAGCTTCTGGGATTCCCGGTAATATTGATAGTAGACGCCCGCTCGTTGACGCGCAGCGCGACGGCCGTCATCAACGGGTTTAGGTCATTCGACCCGAATATAAACATTGCTGGCGTTGTATTGAACAATGTCTCTGGTCGTTAGCACTCCGACAAACTTCGCACGGCCATGAAGAGGTACTGCCCGGACGTGCAGCTAGTGGGGATAATCCCGAAGAGCCCTGAGAAGGTGATAGAGCAGAGATACCTGGGACTGAGGACCCTCAGGTCTTTCGCCGAGAAGGAGATAATCCCACTACAAGAGCTCACCGATCCCATAGACTTGGACAGGGTGCTGGACATAGTCGAGTCCTATCCGGTGGAGCTTCCGACCTTATCGCCTTACACCGTCAGGGATTGCGGCTTGAAGGCCGCCGTGCCGATGGACGACTCGTACTGCTTCTACTATAGGGAGAACATCGAATGTCTGGAGACCTCGGGGTTCAGAGTAGAGACCTTCTGTCCCACGGACGGGGACCCCCTACCGGACGCGGACCTGTATTACCTAGGAGGGGGGTACCCCGAGCTGCACGCAGATAGGTTGTCTTCAAACACGGATTTCCTGGAGGGGCTGAGGTCCGTCTCCCTGGAAGGGAAGATAGTCATAGGCGAGTGCGGGGGACTCATGACGATGTGCAGGTCGATAAGAAATAAGGATGGTATCATCTACAGGATGTCCGGTGTCTTCGACGCTGAAGCCTCCATGACTGGGGTCCGCCACGGACCCACGTATGTAATAGCGGATGCGACAGGGTTTAACCCAGTTTTCGCAGGAACGGTCAGAGGCCACGAGTACCACTACTCCGATGTGTTCCCATCCGATGACTCTAACTTTGGGTTCGATGTGAGGAGGGGGCTGGGAATCCAGAATGGGATGGACGGGCTGGTCTCCGGAAACTCCATCGGATCCTACATGCACCAGCATGCCCTGTCCGAAAGAGATTGGATTGGCAGGGTGGTGGACTCGATTAGCTCTAGGTCCTGAGGGCGGATCTCCGTTTCCATAGTATCATATCGGATGGGTTTCTTCATTCTCTGATACATTCTGGTAGTTATGGATCCCAGGACGATCTCCTTCTGTGACTCCGATCCCAGCGGATATGCGGAGTTCACTCTCAGTCTCGACATGTCCGTGTAAAGGGCAGGTGCTAAACCTAGAATGCAGCTCTGGTAGGAATACCTTGGAATTGTCGGAGTTTGGCTTCGATGTTGTTTCTATGAACGCATCCGAGGGCATATGTGGGGAGGCAGAATCCAGGACGGGTCGGAAGTCAGAAGTCTGGACTTCATTGACCTGAACTGCGACTCCAAGTTCAACGGTGTGTGGGCCTGCGCCTTGTTGCTGCACCTCTCCTCCAGGGAGATGCCGCAGGTCTTAAGCCTGGTCTACAAAACGCTGGGGCTGTCCGGCGTATAGTTCATGAACTTCAAAGAGGCACTTTTGAGAACTGTTGCAACAGCCACTGGTACACCGACATGACGCTGGAGGGCCAGTCGCCCTCGTGAAGAAAGGCTGGTTCAAAAACCATATTGGGAACCCAATCAGGACCGTGCTGTACCCGGACAAATCCGGCGTGGGCCAGCCATGGAGAGACGGCATGATCAGTCCCTCGTCTCGACGATGCTCCTGTTGCCCTGTCGGTCTAATCAAGGTCCTTTCCGGTGTACGAAGTCTCAAGGCTTATCAGGTAGGTGTTCGTTCCAATGCCCTTCATGATCCTATCGAGTGGGAGACTGGCGGTAATCCGCCAGTCGTTCTCTCACACCACCCACCGTACGGCTTCG
>CAZIJM010000035.1:0-10666 GCA_964539695.1 uncultured Methanomassiliicoccales archaeon
GAGGATATTCCAATGGTCACCAAAACCCTTGAAGACATACCGGGAGTAGGACCAGCCATAGCAGAGAAACTCCGTGAAGCAGGATACAACGAGCTGATGACCATTGCGGTAGCTTCCCCCAAGGAACTCGCCGAGACATGCGAGATTGGGGAGAAGAAAGCCGCGGACATCATTGAGGGTGCCAAACTTTGCGCTGACATTGGAGGGTTCGAGACAGGAGAGGACATCCTGGAGAGACGCAAGGCTGTGACTAAGCTCACGACCGGATCTAAGGCATTCGATGAGCTCCTTGATGGGGGACTGGAAAGTCAGTCCATCGTGGAGTTCTTCGGGGAGTTCGGAAGCTGCAAGACTCAGGTCTGCTTTCAGCTCGCGGTCAACGCGACTCTCTCCGAGGAGAGGGGCGGACTGGATTCGGACATCATCATCATCGACACGGAGAACACGTTCAGGCCCGAGAGGATCATCCAGATGGCCACGTACCTCGAGGTGGACCCTGACGAGATCCTCAGGAGGATCCACGTCGCTAGGGCCTTCAACTCTCAGCACCAGGTGCTTCTCGTCGACAAGGCGATGGAGCTCGCCCAGGAGAGGAAGGTCAGACTATTGATCGTGGATTCGCTAACATCGCACTTTAGGGCGGAATACGTGGGACGCGGCGCACTGGCGGAGAGACAGCAGATCCTCAACCGTCACATGCATGACCTGTTGAACTTTGCCACGGTTAATAACGCCGTCATCGCCGTCACCAATCAGGTCGCGGCGAAACCCGACGCGTTCTTCGGAGACCCCACCAGGCCCATCGGGGGCCACATTGTGGGACACACTGCCACTTTCCGCATTTATTTGAGGAAGGGGAAGGCTGGTAAGAGGATCGCTAGACTCATCGATTCGCCCAATCTGCCTGAGGGTGAGGCAGTTTTTATGGTCACCGAAGACGGCATAAAGGATTGAATATTAACTTGGGGCATGAGCCCCCAATTCTTTTTCGAACTCTCAGGAGAGTCCAAGGACATGCCTTTGGCCGAGGCCGTCAGATGCCTCGAAGCCGAGACGGATTCGTTCGAGGTCGTCAAGATCGGCCCCGGTTACATGATTGCATCCTTCAACGAGAGGTATCTCCCCGGGATCGCCGACCGCATAGCCCTCACACACAGCATCGGTAGGTATCTGGGGGAGTACACTCCGGACGACGTGTCGAACTTGGAGTTGGCGGAACTTCCCGAGGGTAGCTTCGCCGTTAGAGCCAAGAGGTTCGAGGGTATGATGAGGGATGTGGACTCTCAAGGGCTCATCCGTAGAATCGGTGGGATTTTCTCTAAGCACAATCAAGTGAATTTGCGTGAGCCCGACACTGTGGTCAGGATACAAATGTGCGACGCAGTGCACTTGTATGTCGAGCAGTACGTGACGGACACGGACTTGTTAGAGAAGAGGAAGGTGGGAGAGAGGCCGTTTTTCTCTCCCATATCCCTGCACCCCAAATATGCCAGGACCCTCATCAATCTGACGGGTGTGAAGCGCGGCGGCGCCATCTTGGATCCCTTCTGTGGAACAGGAGGTATACTCATCGAGGCCGCCGCCATGGGCATGAGGGCAATGGCGTCGGACTTCGATGAGGATATGGTCATCGGCTGCCAAGAGAACATGGACTTCTACGGTATGGAACTGGCTGACTTCGACACGATCGACATCGGTGACATTGGAGAGAGGTTCCCGGGGATGGACGCCGTATGCACGGATCCGCCCTACGGCAGGTCCACGAAAACCGGCGGGGAGGCCATCGATCTGATCTACGCCAGGGCCGGGGAGGCCATCCCGAGATCCCTCAAGAAGGACGCGAGAGCGGGCATCGTCTTGCCTCACTCTGTGGATTTCCCCGATATGACCCTGGAGAATATCTACCTGCAGAGGGTCCACAGGTCCTTATCCAGGTACTACCACGTGTTCAGGAACCAAAAGTCAGTCTTAGAACTCGTCGGTGACATATCCCACTTAGTAACCACCGGATTTCAGCCATTGAAGTAGGTGCAAAAGGCACTGAAGATGACGTTGAAGACCTTGGTTTTCATTCTGTAGTGCCTAGCATCGTTCCCCGAGGCGATGCTGATTTCTGCGATGTAGCTGGAGCGCAGGATAATCCTGGCGTTCCACATGGAGGCCTGAATGTAGTTGTCCCCGCTTTCGTCCTCGGACAGTACAACGAACTTGTTTTCGCTCATCATGACCCCGGCCAGGGCCGTGCCTCTTCCTAGTTGGTGGTGGGTTTGACCTCCGCCGAATCGGTCATCAGGTAGAACTCCATGCAGTCATGCAGAATCCATCTGACCATTATTACGTTTGCACTGGGCGGCGTCGACTTGCCATCCGAATTTATGCTACATTTTTATATTCTACCTACATAGTATTCGAAGAAGCCTCAAAAAGGCTAGACAAACGTTCCAAGCGTTCATCGCTGAAGGCGCTCGATTCGATGTGATAGGTCATGACATTACTGCAGTACCTCCTCGACAAGATGTCCGAAGAGACGCTCCACGTGTCTCTTTTGGACCCTGATAAGCAGTCTGCTGCCGATGCTGGCGCCATCGCCAGGCACATGAGGGATGCCGGGTCCGATGCAGTCTTTATAGGGGGATCAACCGGTGTCACCACTAAGAACCTCGAGGCCACAGCCAAAGAAATCAAGAAAATGTCCGGCTTGCCTATAATCCACTTCCCCGGGAACGCCGAGGCAATTTCCCCGGAGGTGGATGCCCTCCTCTTCATGAGTATGATAAACAGCACCGATCTCAAATGGATCATTGGTTCACAGGTCTACGCCGCCCCGTACATCAGGAAGCTTGGCATTGAGACCATCCCCTTAGGGTACATTATCGTCGAGCCCGGGATGAAGGTCGGAGAGATTGGGAAGGCCAGGGCCATCAGGCACGACGAGGTCGACAAAGCGGTAGCGTATGCCTTGACCTGCGAGATGTTTGGCATGAAGATGACATACCTTGAGGCCGGATCCGGCGCGGACAAGCCCGTTCCCCCCGAGATGATCAGGGCCGTTAAGGAGGCAATATCCATCCCTCTCATAGTGGGTGGGGGTATCAGGACTCCTGAGGTCGCAGAGGCCGCCAGGAAGGCGGGTGCAGACATGATTGTCACCGGTACGTTCATCGAGCAGTGCAACAATGTCGACAAGCTGAAGGCTGTCGTCAAGGCCTCCAAGGGGATTTGATATGAACTACGACGAAAGACCTTCCTATAATACTCCCCTTTCCCCCAGCGCGCCAATATGGCTGACCCCCGAGGAAAGGGCAGTTGGGATTCACAAGGACCTGAAGATCGCCGCCAGAAGGTTCCTGTGTCCCAACTGCGGTAAGGAGTTCAGCCTGTTTCAGTCCAGGGCTGTGGCGTGCAAAGCTTGCCCCCAGGCCAACCAGAACTGCCCCTATGTAAGGTGCCCCTACTGCGACTCCGAGTACCCCATTCAAGGATTCATCGTCCCGAAGGATAACAAGGCAGACCAGGTCCACATGTCCGCTTACGCAGACAAAATCTTCAACAAGTGGCAAGACTCCTACGGCAATAACAGGAGATGATGATGAGCCTCAGCCTCGTTTTGCTTTTCTCATTCGTCTTTTCTTACGCAGAGCATCTGGGGGTGCCTGTTCAGGACGGCCACCACGTCCATCGGCCTCGGATGGGCCCTGTGCATTGAGCTCTCGTTTTCAAGGTTGTAGGTCATTACTGCCTTGACCGCCTTTCCTGCATCCTCCGCTATCGACCTGGAGCCGTTTATGAGGTTTTTCGCGACAACGATGGCGTCTGCGACGACTTTTGTTTGGACTGTGTCGAATAGGCCACTACGAGGACATTCATCCTGTATTCCTTTCTATCTCCACCGCCCTGACGCCCTGGGATGTCACGCTGACTTCCCAGGGCAGCTCACACCTGCGACTACGGTGAACCCTGTGGGGACCCCTATTCTAATGATGCGCTCTCCGTTGGGACCTCGATAATTACCTTAAAAGAGTTGTCGCAGTCGAATGGTATAACGTTGACCATCGGCGCAAATTCATCGTTTCTCCTAGGAAGTGTGAAGCTGATGGCGATGAAGACCATTAAACCCATCTCGGGAAACGTCAACCTTATGTTATTGGCATTCTCAGCAGTTTGAATGTGGTTGTAGAACTTGACGGACTTGTATACCCCGTACATCATGAACTTGACGACTATCCTGCCGATGATGAGCTCTTCGACCGCCAAAGCATTAACCTTTTTTCCGGAGGAGGATCCGTGGTGAACCCGGCCTCGACGTAGTGCTCCGTGGTGACGTTACCCCTCTCGATGACCTCCTGTTTGGGGGTAGGGCACGTACACCACTTCCCTGTCGGTCTTGGATATGGGTGAACGGTGTAGTTGCGGGTGCACTCTCAGAAATGCTTTGCGACCAATCCTTCAGAGTGGTTCTATGGGATGAATTGGAGTATGTGTTCCCGGGAACCCGGCTGCCTTCATCAGCACTCTGCCCCTCATGCGACTGTGCTCCGCGCGGTTGTTCTGGACCTCATCCACGAAGAGCTCGAAAGCTTCCGTGGTGAAGTTGTTGGTTATCCCCTTGTACTTGGCGAAGGATTTTCGTATGTATTGCGGAGAGTTTTGTTAAGGGCCTCCTCTGATGTCATCAGTGTATCTCTAGAAGATTAGCGTCTATCCTGGGGTCCGACATGACCCTTACGGGGTTCTGATCGACCATCTCATAGATGACGACCTACATAACGAGTCAGACGACCATCCTATTCCGGAAGCATTTGGTAGATGAGTGTCCCTTCAGAAGGATCCATACATGTGGAAAACCGGATTGCCGTTCTCATCCGGAAAAACTATGCCGGTGCCCATGAGTTCGCACGGCGCATCTAGCTTGCAAATATTTGGGGCGATTCCACCCTCGATGAGCATTGTTGGTCTCGAGACGTACGGAGCCGGCATCCATGCCCTCCCACGACGGCCACCGTGGCGTTTGCGACGCCGTTCTTTTGCAGAAGGATTCTATGGGCCTCATGGAGGGCCTCTCCTTCCTCGAGGCGAAGAATAAACACCCATTTGTCCCCCGAGTTCGACGGATTTCATATGTGTTCGTCTTAGCGCCAGCGGCTGTACCTGTCGAGGAGCTTGCAGATCCTGTCGTGCTCCTCTTTGGTCAAGTCGCCAAACTCGAGAAAGGTCTTAACGAAGTCCTTCGCATCCTTAGTGGACATGCGGGAAGCCTTGGCGATGACCGAAGCTAGGAAGGAGGACGCCTTAGAGGGGTCCATAGACGATGTCTCGAGAATCTCGTTCATGTCGTACTTGAACGGGTTGATCCTGTGGGTATTCAGCATCGCCTGCCTCTTGGTGGATTCTTTCGTCCTTTGCTGCTTGCTCTTCCTGGCGCCCCTGTCATTGTATTGGTCGGAGGACGCCGGGCGGTTCACCACGACCTTGTTCTTCCTCGTTGTTTCCCCTGACAAGAATATTACTCCGTTAAGCGTCGAATCAAGAGACGATATTTAAATCAATCGCGCGAGTTATTTGAATCCCGTTAAAGGTGCGAGCGCGGAACAGTAATATGGCGTCTATGTTCTTAGGGCTGTGGACAGGAAATATTACGGTATGACTGGCAAGCGCTTCAAAAGCTTAGCCCTAACGATCTATGCCCTGATGCTCATCGCCACGATGGTCGTGGCCGTAGTGTCACGGTTATGGGTAAGACTTGTGACCTGGTCCTGATCATCCCAATCACCGTTGTCCTGGTGTTGACTTTATTCACGGACCGCGGCACCGTGCATATCCCCCACCCACCCTAATCATAACGATGGTCGTCATATTCTTCCACGACCGTTGGAAGGTTACTATATGACAAGACTCTCCACAATCACGCATGTCAATTTCTTGATTGGCGTTAACTTCGGCCTAGTATGTTGATCATGGGATGCGTTCTCCTGAGGTTCTGGCCCGGGTTCAGGCACGAGAACACTTACCTCATTGTACTGCTCATTCTGTCCCTGGCGTTGACCATATTCATATTCATGAGGTTGATCTAATACTACATCGTCCTGTACTGGGCGGCTCTCAAGAGCATCCTCCTGTCCATACTCATAGACGAGACCCTCCTGGTCATCCTGGGCGCGGTGATGATTTGTATCCTTTACTACACAAACGACAAGCACGACCTGTTCAGGTACACTCTAGATTTCTTTCTCGTGGCTAACTCAGAGATTCTCGGCGTCGAGGACATGGAGAAGGAAATCAGGAAACTCATCAGGGGTGGAGAGTTTGAGCAACTGGAGTTCAAGTTCATTCTATGCATCAATATCCATATCGGGAGATCGACAAGAGAATGGAACAGATGGTGCTCAAGACAATCATCATTTTCCTCAATTTAGACGGCAGGAACCTTCTCATAGGTGTTGTCGACGACGACTTGATCATTGGGATAGACCTGCAGAGCTTCAACAGCAGGGACAAGTTCAACCTGCACCTGACCAACTTAATCTTCAGTCAGATTGGCAACGGGTACCTGCCGTACACATCTTTCAACATGGTGGACTTCAACGGGGACAGCATGGTCAGGGTCAAGTGCAACAGATGCGTCACGCCGGTGTTTCTCGGAAACGGAAAGATCAAGATATTCTACATCCCTTCTGAGCCCTCGACGGTGGAGCTCACTGGAATGAAACTCATAAACTACGTCAACGACAACCAGAGCGGCGACACGAGGAAGACCATAAGCGTTCTAAAGAACCTCGTTGACGAGGATGGGGCAAAGTAAAGAGAAGGCATTTGATAAAGGGTTTCTAGAAGGGCTCACTCCCCTTCTTCCTTCATGAGATGGAGAGCCTTCTTGGATTTAGACATGGACCTAAAGATCAGCAGGATCATGACAATGGCGATGATCGTGACGATGATCGCGTAAGTGAGTATACCTTAATGTCGTTCTCGTCCTGGAACACTTTGGCGATGGTCACCTTGATGCTGTCGTTCTACGCCAGGGCCGTTACCAGATCGAACGTCGCCGTGATTAAGGACGTAAGATTTCCAGCAGATGCATCTTGAATTCATTTGTTTTTGTGGACATGCATTGAGGATTATGCTCAATCGAGTTGAAATTAACCCTGAGATGGGATAAAATGATAGTGCGGGAGAAGGGATTTGAACCCTTGAACCGCTAGGGACGGGATTTTAAGTCCCGCGCCTTTGGCCAGCTCAGCTACTCCCGCGCTTGTTCCTGTATCTGCGTCATGTTTTAAGTCGTGTAGGTCTCGTTATAATATATCTGTAACCCCACGATACCGTGATGGCCTATAAGATCCCACCGGAGGGAGAAGTGATCTTTGTATAGAGAACTGTCTTATCCGCACCCCGTACATGCGCTCTCAAAGGAAGCTCTGCGAGGCAGTGTCGGCGGAGCTCATGTGCTTTGATCCTGCCTACCGCATTGGGGCGGGGCGGATCCAGAGAATCGGAATCTTTAGGCAGCTTTTTAAGCCAGAGATCAAATATGTTAACACCGGGAAACCCGCTGACAAGTGGTGCCCGATGTGCGGTTCCATTCTGCTGTCCGTGAGGAACAGGACTTTGGACAGAGAGACTGTAGATGTAATGCGTAGATGCAAGGCCTGCGAGTACTCTGCCAAGGGGGGATGCTTCAAGCCCACCAGGTATTTTATAAAGAGGCGGGTGTGATATTAGATAGAGCTTAGAGGGTGGCAATGTTCAAAAAGACCGAACGAATGCTTGCTGAGGCCGCGAATCTCGTTAACACTGCGCTTAGGATATCTAGTATGGAGACTCAGATTAGGGATGTCGCGGACAGGATCAGAGACGTCACCTTCAGCACCGATGATGGGAGCCTTCGCAACCTAGCGCTGGATATGGAGCGCTTAGAGGACGATCCGGGATGGACGCAACAGTTTGTATCACCCCTAGAATCTCTTCGACAGCAAAGGTATTTGACAATCCTGGGCAATGTTCGGAGAGGGGGCTCAGATGAAGATTTGGGAATTCGCAAAAGTCAATGGATCGTCGATAAAGGTGGACAACTGGATGTCCGATACTATGGGTCTCGTCGACGGGGGATGCGTCTACAGCACATTGTTCAAGCATCCTGCTGCCGGCCCCAAGGACTACGAGATCATCCTGTCGGTCTTCCCCCAGGAGAACTACCGCACGCTGACCCACATTACGATGTATCTTGACGATGTACCTGGCTCTAGTGCCCAAGCCGCCAGTTTCCTAGCATCCAAGGATATCAACATTCTCAACTCTGTGTCCCTCAATGGCATATCCGACACAGTCATTGTTTGGAAGCTCATGGCCGACATGAACTTCGTCGGGGAGGTGGATATCCTCAGAGAGGAGTCCGAGGCCCTCAAGGCAAAGGACGACCCTTGCGTCTCCAAAATCAAGAGGATCGACTTCAAGCCTGCCGAGATCGGAAGACTGTTCAAGGGCAACAAGGCCGCCGACGGTAAGCAGGAGATCCGCCGCGGATACCCGTCCGGCATTAAGAACGGATGCTTTGATGTCTCCGACCAGTACGGTGACATCCTCACCGGGATCGACGGTAAGAACGTCCTGATCACCATGGATGCTGACTCTTGGATCCTCTCCATTACATTCTTCAAGGAGGGGACCCGCCTGGTGAAGGTGGGCATGGAGATTCCTGATTGTCCAGGAAGTATCATGCAGGCCCTCAGCGTCATCGCCAACTGGAACGTCAACCTCATCTCAGTCTTCAGTAAGGTTAAGATCTGTTATGAAATCATGTACCTGGAGCTGGTCATGGACATAGGCAAGAGTGACAAGTCATTCAGGGAAATCTGCGAAAGCCTTCCCGGTGCCATGGATGCTCTCAACGGCATCTTCCTCGTGAAGGAGCTCACAGAGTTGAGCTGATATGGATATGCCAGACGTCTTTTACAAACCCTCAGGACCGCTGAGAGGTCCGTCTGGGCAAGAGGAACTACATCGTAGCGACACGTTCAGTCTCCCATTCCTAGACTGGACGGATGCAGGTGCAAGAAGCCTGGTTTTCGGTGAGGTCACGGGTGACCTGCTCACCTATCTGGAGGTGGCGGCGGAGATGTTCTTGGGCTATCAGGACGACCCCGGGGAGTAGGTGATCATGCGGAGGGAGATCGGTGTGGACAACGTATATCTCGACCTGAGGCACGGGACCACAGCCTTGTCCGCAGGATCGCCGAGTGCTCCCGCTTGCCCGTGTAGGTGAACGGGGAATTCGAGTGGGACCTCGAAACTGTCGGTGGGACTGCCCTCATAGCGGTTGATGGAGAGATCGTCCCAGGTCATGTCACTGCGATTCACGGGGACTCAATCGAATCCATCTCCGATGGATGCAAAAGAGTCGATGAGAACAGGGATGTCCTCGTCAGGGGCTTCAGAATAGGTGAGGGGCTGGCACATGACGTCACCTTCATCAGGAATGTCTGCTCGGTCAGCCTCGGCGGCGATGAGTGGCTGTCCAATCCGGTCATGGCCGATGTCAGATACGCTTGAAAAGCGGGGTTTCGAGATGCTTGTATGGTCTCGATGTGGGAGACGGAATTTGCACTTGTCGCGATGATGGTAGGGGTGGACATCGTGATCGTCAGAGGCTCCGGGGCAACCAACATGTGCGTGTCTATGGGGAGAAACTTGCGGATCTGTGATACCATGAGTGTCACTGCATTGGACGGGATTTAGGTATCAGGGAAAGTGGTGGGATCCCCTTCTTCGCGCTCACAGTCTCCGACACGCTCTATGGGGACATGTCCGGATAATGCCTCGCTTCGTTGTCTCGAACGCCTCCAAGCATTTGAGACTGATCTGTGTCAGGAAAACACTATGTCCCCGAAGATCTTTGTCGGGGCCGTAGCGTTGGCGACCGGCACTGGCCTAGGCCGATCTTGAAGTCTTCCGATTTTATGTACCCGAGGGAGGCCGTGGTGTCCCTGCCTGGACGTTCCCTGCTTTTCATCATCACCAACATGGACAGATTCTTGGAGATAGCTCTTCTCTTGGCAGTCTTTGGATACCCGATAGCGATCCCGGCGACAGGGTTAAAGACATTCTGGAATCCGTCTTGGAGGGGGAGGGGCTGAGTGCCATTGGCATCGTTCTCTGGCTCAGGGTGGTCAACATGAAGGGCTGTCTAGAGATGTGTACGGAATTCTTCCGCTTAGGATCTGAAAGAGGATTCCCGTAGGCGTTCTATCTGACGATGATTCGCACATGGTCCGGCGAGTATGCCCTCTCCGTGTTGTCAGTTTTGGCAATATGCGGATGCGCGCTCATGGTTCTCGATGATTTGAACCCGGGCGGGTACAGTATCCTTAAATTGCTGATAGGTTGTAGATGTAATATCCGGTTCTTCCTTCGGCGAAATACTTATTTTCTCAAAAACGAAATATTTCAACATCTTCATTTTGGATTTCCGCAGAATTGATACTATGTCTAACCGAGACTCTATTCTGAGTTTGTCAGTCGATATCTACACGCATATGTACGTGCGCATGTACACGAGTGCGAACGTTAACTTTAACTGATCGTTTACGTCTTTTGAAAAGATACCTTGGTTTTCATTTGTGGCGTCGCGGTCGGCCGGGACCAAGGGTCCCGGCTTCTGTACGCCGTCTAG
>CAZIJM010000036.1:0-10611 GCA_964539695.1 uncultured Methanomassiliicoccales archaeon
ACCTTCAATTTCCTTCAGATTCCGCTTCGCGATGGATACCCTTGTCATTAACTAATGGTTCCCATTATCAAACTTATAGAGGACTTTCATCTCTAAAACTCACCTCCATGCTGGGCACACTGCTGACAGACATGGCCTTCACAAAGGCCATGTCTTTGATACGATCTACATTAATTCGGTTTACGATACTAAAAAGAACTAGAAAGATTCTATGAAACAAGATTACACACTGGTCATCAAGTTTAAGTCCAACTGCAATAATAACAGCTGCATGGCCAAGGACATCGCCGTCAGAAAGTACCTAGCCATGCTTTATAATGAATGGAGGAAGAAAGTAGACTGCGAACGTCATTGGAAGTGGAATGCACTTTCTTTGATTTTAAGCGGATAATTAGCGAGACCGTATTGGCCATTACCGATAGCAGGATCTCTCTTGAAATGTTCCTCAAGACTATGTCGTTCAACTTCTATATGGACCTCCGTGCTCAAGCGCTCAAAAAGACCAGTAACAAAGTTGTGGTAAAGGGCAACTAAGCTGGTCCGACTGGCTTAGTCCATTACATCTATCGAATTATGCAACAATGTTTGATCCGGTGAAACCTTAAAAAACTTCTTACCCATGATTATATATAAAGCAGGTAGCTAGTAAATCCAATTCTCTAATGCACCAATTTACGAAGAGCCGTGCACCTCAAAAATTCATCACAGACTAGCCGGCGCCAAAAATGAATTACCTGCTCACTTCACTTCCTCTCCACCGTCCAGCGGACCAACGCGAGGATATTTTCGAAGCGGTCACTATTCTGCTGTCGGAATGCGGTCATCAACCGCTTCGATGCAGCCCGCTCCACATCCGCTCCCGCGCCCATCGTCTTCAGTATAGCGACGTGATAGGTAACGAAATCTTTCAGCGACTCGAACCCATGGATCATTCGAAGAACATGTCCACGATGTAGTCTCTACCGCAATCCTGAAGCCAGTCCTTGAAGAACTCGATGTCCCTCAGGGATGGGTATAACCGATCCCAAAATTACGGACGGTCACAGACAGAGTGCCCTCCTCGAACCGTTTGCTTCAGGATATCACGTCGCACCTCCTATGAGCAACACCCTCCATTCTCACCATGAATTCGTCGATGTCGGACTCAGGGAAGATGGTGACGAGCAGAAATTATAGCCATTCTAGGAGATGTATGCGAACAAGTACTTGGTGGAACCTCTCTAAGTTCGAGATGCCATCCCGCACGCCGATGCAGACAACCCAACATCCCAGCCGAAGAGTCTATGTAGACCAGGATCCTCACCTTCGAGGCCAGAATGAGCGAGTATGTCCCGAAACCACAGCCTATCTCGAACACATACAGTCGTTTGGCAGGACCGCGCTGGAATCAAACAATTTGCTAACCATCCTGAAAAGCGCATCACCCTGGTCGCTTGATATGTAAGTGTTGGACGCATGGTCTTAGAACTCCTTCTCGTTCGGGTTCGCCATGTATCTGAAACGGTAGGTCAGGTGATAGAGTATAGGTATCTCTTATATAGAAGCCATACGAGGAACAGCGCTGCCCCGACACCCGCCAAGAGCCCGGAAATGAACCTCAGGGTGGGCATGTCCTCCGAGACCAGACCCTCGTACGCCCAGGTCACCGCCATTAAGGTCACGAAGGCAGTCCAGGCCGTCACCATCCTGTTCTCCAGTCCGCTATCGATGAGCCAGCAGATGGCGAACCCTATGGACAATCCCGCAAAGATCCCGCAGCACCTAATGCACACCGGGAGCTGGGACCCGTTGAGGACGAAGCTGCGGGCAGCCTCCTGATGGCAGGTGATATCCCCGAGATAATAGATTGCGTCCGCCACCCCGTGTCCCAACCAGCCGTTATCCACGTACCCTCCATTGCCGTCGAGGTCTATGAACATCCCATAGGGGCTCATAAAGGGCGCAGTCACCACCAGGGCAAAGAGTATCACGAAGGCAATGGTCGCGGCGAGCAACCATTGATGGCGAAGCATAGAAAGGAGATGCCTTCTGTTGGTGTAAACCCTTCTATCAGGGGCTCGCCGAGTAACAGATCACAAACACGGCGAGGGTGACCGATACCATGCAGCAGAACCTCTATACCACCCCCCCTGCCTCCATTGATGTGGTAACCATCCTGATGACTGTGTGCCTCTCACCTACCAGTCTGAGATCATCCCAGCTCATGCGTAGGCCCTCAACATCCTGTGCCTAAACTCTTCCAACACGGTCTCCGCTGGGAAGTCGCGGTGCATGTTTGCCATCATATCGTTGAATGTCAGCACGCACTCCGGATCGAGAAACCTCTCGTCCTCGACGCCCATCTCGACGAGGTGGCGTGGGATATTGACCTGACATAAATCTCCTTCGCAGTGTTCTTCCTTCAACCCTGAGAGCTCTACATCGCTCTGCACATCACGGCAGCGATCATCAGGCTCGCAGTGCCGCTGATGTCCACGAACTTCCTCGAAGTGCACCTGGTTGCCACCAGCTCGTTCACCCTCCTGATCAGGTTTACCCGCCTTACAATCCCTCACCGTTCTGAGGGTGATGATAACGTCGGTGACGGGATAAAGCACCTCCCCTCTTCACTGCGGCGTTCATAAAGGACATGTGGGAGGTGAAGGATTAGATGCCAGGTTTGCACCGTCGGTTCCCTTCGACATCGGAGATGCAGAGCGACGTACCCAAGGATGATTTAATACCGAACTCTGATTAGGAGACCAATGACATCCGAACTTATCTTCGTGGGGCTCGGCCTCAGCGGCACTGACGGCATGACCATGAAGGCTCTTGAGGCACTGAAGGAATGCGACAAGATCTACGCCGAGTTCTACACGTCTACACTCATCGGCACCAAAGTTGAGGACCTAGAGATGGTCATCGGGAAGCCGGTGTACATTATGTACCGCACCCAGGTGGAAGAGAGTGACGACATCATCCGGGACGCGATGAGTATGAGAGTCGGTTTTGTCACCGCCGGTGATACCATGCTGGCTACCACTCACGTGGATCTCAGGATCCAAGCCGCAGAGGCTGGCATCCCGGTAAGGGTGTTCCACGGCATCTCAATCTTCTCCGCCTGCCCCACGTCCCTGGGTCTGCAGCCCTACAAGTTTGGCAGGATCGTTACCCTCCCGTTCTTGGAGGAGAACTACCATCCCAGGTCCCCATACGACCACATCATGGAGAACAAGAAGAGGGGTCTGCACACTATGATCCTACTAGACATCCGTGCCGATGAGCTTAGGTACATGACCGCTCACCAGGCCATCGAGTGGCTGATCGAGGGTGAGAGAAGGTGGGGCGAGGGCCTCATCAACGACAGGACCCTGCTTTGCGTGGCGTCAAAGGTTGGCTCTTTTGAGGAAAGGATCTTCGCCGGTTATCCCCAAGACTTGCTCAATATGGACCTGGGAGAGCCCCTGCAAACCCTGGTCCTGCCCGGAAACCTCCACTTCATGGAGCAGTATGCGCTTGTGAAGTTCGCAGGTGCACCCGAAGAGATCATCGAAGACGAGTGAGCCCCCGGAAGGTCACGCCGAACACGTCCCGGTGGAGTATCCAAGGTCTGTTCCTCTGGAGTTGGTGCAGGTGGTTATATCATCCAATACCTTTATATCAAGACGTTTGGATAACAAATCTAAGGAGTGGCATTCGAGAGGTTTTATATGGAAAACAAGAACATGATCATCGCCACTGCCAGAGTGTTCCTGATCTACGGCAACGGCGGCGAGCAGACCGAAGACAGTTACTACTTTTGTCTTGACGGGTTTGTCGATAAAATCGACGGCTAGTATTCCGGACAAGGCAACGACATCATGACCGTCTTCGAAAGCCAGAAGGATGAAACGGAGATTGATATTTTCGTGGGCGATTGTGGAATAGTCAAGCTCGAGAGATACGAGTCCTCGTCCGGCGTAGATAAGAAGGGTAACTACACCGGAATCAGTATTGGGAACTTCCTATACACGTCCACGGACTATGACAGCTACTATAGCGGATACTTCGCACTCGGGCTTGTTCTGGAGGATGTGACGCCCGACGTGATCTACATTCACTATTTGGACTACAAAATGAAAGAGAACTGTAAGATCGAGTACGACCTTAATTCTGAAAGCACCACCGGCGGACTCTTCGCCTAAACGTATTCAGAGTCTCAGGCCCCCCTTTTCCACACAATACGTAGGTGAGATTTTGAAGGTTAGGAACAGGGTCGTCATATCCATCGTACTTGTGGCAACTAGTGTCCTCCTAGCAATGGTCGCCGTCCTCATACCGGCCTCTACCGAGACCGACCAGGCTCAGGGCACGGTCATCGATTTCGGTTCCTACAACACTACTTGGACCAATGCAGACCTGTCCGGTTTTGGCACTACTCTCGATCTGCTAAAGCATGCCTGCTCTGAGAATTCGTACTCGCTCACGCTAACTGACAACGGGACCATTATGGAAATCAACGGGGACACCTCCGGCGACAATGGCAGACAATGGGACCTTTGGGTGGTGATGCCCGGGGACACGGGATGGACCCTCCTCAAGGCCCCCTACACCCAAGACCCGACCCGGTACACCGTTATATCTTGGGCATACCGCGCTGAGGGGGAAGTCCCGACCGTCGCCGTGGACGCGGCCGGCAACCCAATATACGGGTTCCAGCAGATCTACCGGCTGGTTTCCCTGTCCCCCACCGTAACAGAAATAGTGGCTTCTATCGGCGCTGAAAACATCCTTGTGGGTGCGGACTACTACTCCAACTACCCCGAATCGGTTGTTGCGAGCAAGGCCAGCGGGGCCATAACTATGGTGGGAACCTACACAAACCCCAGCTTTGAGGTCATCATTGACACCTATCCCGACATGATTCTCTGTGACGGAGGGCAGTACTCCCACTTCCAGATGGCTATACAGCTGCGGAATGTGGGGTTGAACTCCATAATCCTGTACTCTGGCATGGACATGGGCAGCATCATGGACAACATATTCATCGTGGGACAGGTAATCGGATACGACATAGCCGTGGAGCAGGTCATAGAAGAGACGGAGTACGTCTTCGACACCCTGTCATCTGTCCTCCAAGGCTACGCTGACGGGTCACTAAACTTAATGGTTGCGCTGGAGTCCAACATCAGCCCCTGGGTGGCCGGAGGGAACACATACATGGACGAGATTTTGGGCACGCTCTCTTCGAACAACGTGTTCTCGGGTTGGAGTGGATGGGTCCACATAACATCCGATATGATAACCCAGCAGAACCCAGATGTTATAATCATAATTACAGCGGAGTACACCGCTACGCAAGAGGAATACAATTACCTTTACAGCCACCTATCCGCCCAGTGGCAATCGACAGACGCCTGGAAGGAGGGTAGAATTTACATGGTGTGCGAGAGCGCAGCGGAGATGTTCCAGCGCTACGGCCCCAGGACGGTCCATGTGGTTGAACTGATGGCGATGATGCTCTACCCAGATGCCTTCGGCACCGAGGTCCCCATGTATATAGGGGACGACTACCGCGACTATCTGACACACAGCAAGGACATGAGTGTATGAAGATTGATCAAAGCTACAAGGCGCTGGTGCTCGCCATGGTTATGGTGCTGGTGATTATGGGGTTCACAGTAGCCTTGGTCTTTCAGTCAAACGCTAATGACGACGGGACGGCGGGTCTGCCCGTCATTGATGTTCTGGTAATCATCGTCCTGACGGTGGTACTAATTCTGGCCACCTTCTATTGCATCTTCAGATATAGGAGGGATATCAAGCGTCCGTTCAAGACCGCCCATTCCTCGCTGTACCACTACCTCTACGGGGAGGACATCTCACACAACACCCGTAGCAGGCACAGGCTGAAGGTCGTCATATTTATAGGCGCTATTCTGTTCCTTCTGTCGTTCACCCTCTGCCTCTGCGTCGGGGCGACGTCGATGCTCAACCCAGTAGAGGCTTTCTCCGCCCTGTTCTCGGCAGTGTCTAAAGGTGGAGTAGGGTTAGACGTCGTGGAGACCACTGTGTTCGTGTCCAGGCTCCCTAGAACCATAGCTGCCCAGGCGGTAGGCATAGGGCTGTCGGTGGCCGGCAGCATTTACCAGGCGATCATTAGAAACCCGCTGGTCGATCCTTACATAATGGGAGTGTCATCTGGGGCTGGTGTGGCGGCCATTGCCGTCATAGCATTCGACTTTACGTTCTTCGGAATGTTCTCGTCCCATTCAATATTCCTAACAGCGATCGCTGCCTGCATTGGCGGGCTGATAGCCTTCGCCTGTACCATGGTGCTGGCAGAGAGAGCCGGCGGATCAGCCATAAACTACGTTCTGGCAGGAGTGGTAGTGGGGCTGGCCTTCTCCGCTGTGCAGACTCTAATGTTGACCATGGCTGGAGAGCGTTTGAGCAACTCCTTGTCCTGGCTGTACGGGTCCTTTGCTGAGGTTACATGGTCCCAGGTCAGGGTAATCCTGGTGCTGTCAGTCTTCTTGTCAACGGTGCCGCTACTGTGGGCGAAGGAGCTAAACCTGATGCTCCTGGGGGAGGACCAGGCCAGGCAGATGGGTCTGAACGTCAGGGGATTCAGTAAGCTGATGTTGATCCTGGCTTCGGTGCTTACATCCGTGTGCGTGGCATTCTGTGGGGTCATAGGGTTTGTTGGCTTAGTGATACCCCACTTGTGCAGAATGTTGCTGGGGAGTGATCACAGGATGGTTCTACCCGCCTCCATATGCTTCGGGGGTGTGATACTCATGTTCACCGACTTGCTAGCAAGGACTGGGTACTACGGCATAGAGTTGCCGGTGGGGGCGATAACCACGGTCATCGGAATACCGGTGTTCGTGTACCTGCTTATCAAGAGGGGGCAGATGTACGATGGATGACATGCCGCTGCTAGAGGTCCGTAATCTGGAGAAGACCTACGATAATGGATACCGTGCCGTGAGGGGTGTGTCGTACAGTCTTGGCCCCGACCAGCTGGTGGGACTCATAGGGCCCAACGGCTGCGGCAAGACCACGATGATGAAATGTATTAACCGTCTTCACGACCCCACCGGAGGAGACATCTTGATCGACGGGGAGTCTGTTCTGGGCAAGACCCCGAGGGAGATAGCTAAAAAAGTCGTCAATGTTCCGGCAGAGCTCAGTGGGAGCTTCGGGCTCACAGTGTACGAGACTGTCATGCTCGGTAGATACCCCTATTTGAAGAACGTCTGGTGGGAGCCGGAGGAGGATGAGCGGAAGGTGGTGGAGGTTTTGGAGAAGTTCAGCGTGTACCACCTGAGAGATCGCGCCGTGGGTGCGCTATCCTCGGGGGAGAGGCAGAGGGTGCTGATAGCTAAGGCCTACGTGCAGCAACCCAGGCTCATGCTGGTGGACGAGCCCACCTCACACCTGGACATGAAGTATAAACTGGACGTAATGGAGTACCTCAACGCCATGGTGAAGAGAGACATGACTATCCTGGTGGCGGAGCACGATATCTCGCTTATGGCCAGGTACTGCGACGTTTGCATAATCATGAAGAAGGGCGAGATCGTCGGCATGGGGAGGCCGAAAGACGTCATCACCCCCGAGCTAATCGAAGACGTTTACGAGGTCGGCGCATCTGTTGGATTCGACGAAGAGGGCGAGCTTTTCGTCTTGCCTAAGAGGCACAGGAAGGACCACGACAGCTTTTAAAGTTAACCCCCATCATAGGAGTGTCATGACCAGATGCATCCGCGTCCCCAAACGTGACGGCGAGGGGGTGCGCTCCAGGCTTTTCGAGAAGGGGTTGCTCGACCTCGGCATCAGGATACGCCCTGACGGGGACTCCCTCCTGATCCCGGTGCTTTGCGACTCGTATATGGGCTATGAGGCCGAGGATGCGAAGATGCAAGTCCAACAGCATCGCCCAACCGACTACAGGAAGGTCACCGACGTACCTGGGGAACTGAGGGAGCTCCTACCGTCGTCCTTCGACATTGTGGGTGACGTGGCCATGATAAAGATTCCAGACAAGCTCGTCCTGTACGCGAAGGGAATAGGGGAGACTCTTTTAAAGGTGAACCGCAACCTCCGCATCGTCTTCTGGGACCACGGTGTCAAAGGGGAGTTCAGAATTAGGGATCTGGAGAGGATCGCCGGCACGGGGACGTCAGAGACCATTCACCGGGAGTTCGGGGTGGAGCTCCACACCGACCCCACCAGGGTGTACTTCAACCCCCGCCTCAGCGGGGAGAGGTCCCGTATCGCCGAATTGGTGGAGGACGGGGAGACGGTCATCGATATGTTCGGGGGGGTGGCTCCCTTCGGGACGGTGATCTGCCATTTGGCAGAACCGTCGGCCGTCTATTCCATCGACCTCAACCCGGAGGCTGAACACTTTGCGAGGATCAACGCCAAAAGGAACCGTGCCCCGAATTTGCACCCCATGACCGGAGACTCCTCGGTGTTAGTGCACGAGCTCCCGATGGCCGACCGCATTATCATGAATCTACCACAGATTGCCGATAGGTTCCTGCCGGTCGCCCTGGAGAGGCTGAATCATGGGGGGACCGTACACATGTACAAGATTCTGGAGAGGGGGGACTTTCCCACGTTCTTGGAGTCCCTGATCTCCGCCTCCGTGAAGAGAGGTCACAGTGTGACGGTTGACGTGTCCGAGTTGAAGACCTACTCCCCGACAATGAGCGCCTACTCCTTGGACGTCCACAAGGCCTGAGCCCTATCCGAAAACAGGATGTATCAGGTCACGGTCCTAATGATCGCCAAAAGTCCACCACATGTTGCCCGGCTCGTCTTAGCCGATGCACGACGGACTTATTTCTTTCTTGGGTCCAGTGTCACGCCTGTCTGACCCTGGTAGTTGCCGCTGCGCTGAGCATAGTCCTCAATGGTCTCGGAGTTCAAGGTCTCGAACACCATCTGGCAGAATCTTTCCCCTATCAGAATCTCCACCGGATCGTCCGTGGCGTTATACGCCCCCAGGGTGAGGGTCCCCTCGAAACCCGCGTCGATCTTGCCGAACGCACCTATGACGCCTTTCCTAATCCAGGTGGTCCTAAGCCAGAGCTGAGCGCAGATGTCCTTCGGCATCCTGACCCTCTCGACGGTGGACACGTAGAACATAGTACGAGGGGGGATCGCCACGGTGCCCTTCCTCCTGATTTCCGGGTCGCCGCGGATCGAGATTTCCGCGATGCGGAGGTCGTAGCCGTTGGGAGTCAGCCCCTTCTCGACGAAGCTGCTGATACCAATGTAGCCGGTCATTAGGCTCTCCATTATGTCCCTGTCAGATAGGATTCCCATGAACGGGTCATGGGCACATTAGTTATAACAGACGCGATTATCTACATGCTCATGATTGTTCCGAGGTTTATCTCCGAGGGGAATGCTATCGGCGTTACTGCTCCGTCCGCGGGCATAACAGAGAGCACAGACAGGGCGAGGTTCGCGCATGCCGCCAAGAGGCTGAAATCCCGCGGCTACAGAGTAAGGTTCACCCCGGACACTTTCGAGTGCGATGAAACCGGGCGCAGCGCACCGGCCGACTGCAGGGTTGCGGAGTGGAATTCGTTGGTTTCTGACCCGGAGGTCCGTGCGGTGCTTGCCGCATCTGGTGGTGACTATGAGTACGAGATGCTGCCTCTAATGGACTGGGACCTCCTGGAGTCGGACCCCAAGTGGTACCAAGGCTACTCCGACAACACCACCCTGCTATTCAAGATCACCACCGAGCACGACATCGCAACGGTGTACTGTGGGAATTTCGGTGATCTTGGTATGGAGCCGCTCCATCCCAGTGTGGAGCAGTCTCTAGAGTTCTTGGAAGGGAGCCGCTCATCGCAACGCTCGTTCCCCATGCACGCGTCTGGGTTTGTTGACAAGGTGACCGGCCTGGAGCCCTTCGCCCTGGACGAGGAGACAGTATGGGACTGCACCCAGGGAGACTCGATGTTCGTCGGCCGTCTGATTGGCGGTTGTATGGACGTGGTGGAGTGGTTCATTAAGGAGGGTACCGCCGATGCAGGTGAGTTTGTCCAGCGCTATGAGGCTGACGGCGTCGTCTGGTACTTGGAGACCTACGATATGACTGAGGAGAGGGTACGCAAGACCCTGAGGGGAATACGGGAACTGGGATGGATGGAGAACTGCACGGGGGTCGTTTTCGGCAGGGAACTGTTCTACTCCGGGGACCTGTCCTACAGGGAGGCGGTGATGTTAGAGCTCTCCGACATGGAGATCCCAATAGTGTTCGGCGCCGATGTGGGACACAAGGCGCCTAGAATGACTCTCGTCAACGGTGCGCTAGCCATCTTCGACGTCAGGGATGGAACCTGCGAACTGTCGTACAGGCTCTGATAAAACCGGATCGTCCCATAGATCCAGAACGTTGAAACCCGAGTCTTTAACCCTAAATTTATCAGTTGATACTTATCTAGAAGTTTCCCATGGTAATGTACTAAGACACTGAGTAAATAGGTGTGGTAAATACCTCTTTCGGACGAAACCCGATCGATTAGACCGTTTTACGGACCCGCTTTCAGTCTCGAAATCCTCGGAGGGGATCGTTAGTGCATATTTTTATCGTTTCGGACTATGGAAAGATGAGTTTATATA
>CAZIJM010000037.1:0-10444 GCA_964539695.1 uncultured Methanomassiliicoccales archaeon
ACCTGGGCTCGGTCTTGTACACCAGGATGCTGCCGGGGCAGTTCATGGGCTTGACATAAAACATTTGATCATCGATCATTGTGGTGTACATGTTATCTCTGTAGTGCTCCCAATGGCCTGAGCGGATCCACAAGTTTTGGTTAAGAATCATCGGGGTGGAGATTTCCTGGTAGCCTTCTCTAATGTGGATCTCCCTCCAGTAGTCGATAAGGCTGTTCTTCAAAACCATGCCTTTGGGGAGGAGAAACGGGAACCCAGGGCCTTCCTCCATGATAGTGAAGAGGCCTAGCTCCTTGCCCAGCTTCCTGTGGTCTCTTTTCTTGGTCTCTTCCAGAATGTTGAGGTAGGCCTCCAGCCTCTCCTTACTCTCAAAGGCGGTGCCATAGATCCTGGAGAGCATCATGTTCTTTTCATTGCCCTTCCAGTATGCGCCGGCCAGCGACAGGAGCTTGAACGCCTTGATACTTTTAGTGTATATGGCGTGTGGCCCGGCGCAAAGATCCACGAACTCGCCTTGCCTGTAGAAGCTGATGGGGGCGTCTTCGGGGAGGTCCTTCACCAGCTCCACCTTGTAGTCCTCCCCCTTGAATTGGAGATACTCTATGGCTTCTTCCCTGGGGAGGGTGTAGGTCTCTAATTTTAAGTTCTCCTTGATGATCCTCCTCATCTCGGCCTCGATTTTCTCGAGGTCCTCTGATATAAACCCTCCCTCCTTGTCGAAGTCGTAGTAGAATCCATTGTCAATGACAGGCCCGATAGCCAGCTTGGTTCCGGGCCAGATTCTTTGAACTGCCTGGGCCATGATGTGAGAGGCAGTGTGCCTTATGACAGGGAGCTCGTCATCTATCTCGTGCACTGAACCATCAGCATAGAGTGCCTTCATCGTAATCATCTCCGCCCTATCTGAACATGCGTGCATCAGGAAGGGTCAACGGTGTCCCAGTATGCCTGCCCATTATTAAAACTGGCGTCAAAAGAGTGTCATGTCCCCAAACGTTTATGTAAAGAGACGGGATAAACCGTCTACATCATGGCCGGGATAGGGTAGCTTGGTTATCCTAGGGGACTGTGGATCCCTTGACTCGGGTTCAAATCTCGGTCCCGGCCCTTACTTTTTCGTTATTGTCTGTTCCCCCAGGACGGCATCCCGCTTACAACGAACTCCTCGTACCTCCTATGCCCATGTACCAGAATCGTGTCGAGTGTGGAATCCAGGTCTGCGAGCTCTCGGTCTATCATCGTGACGTTTCAGACGCCCAGATTTTCAAGGATCCTATTCTTGTTTTTCGACCCGATATAAGTACAACGTTTGGGTACTTGCGTGAACATCTGCGCCATGGTGACGCCCTTCCCATCGGCGCAGCGCCTAAGAAGTCCAGTATGGAGCGGTTAGCGTCAATGTTCCCGGACCTGAGTTGCGGGATGTAGTTTCTGATATAGTCGTAGTAGGGGAAGTTTGTGCCCAGATCACCTTCCCGTACAAAAAGTCACTGGCTATTAGCGAGGACAGCATCATGCTTATGGAGTTTTCCAGGCAGTACGACGCGTCCGGGGCGGGAAGCTATGCATGCACTTGGCGGAGCTTGTGACTGCTACCTTCGGGGACAGGAAGTCCCTGGACAGGTACCCCATACCTGTTAATCTCTGATCGAGAGCTGTTAGTCGTAGGTCTCCCTGAGTCTGTCGACGTCCGACATGTCGACCTCTGTCTTTGGATGGAGTCAATGACATCCATGAACGATGCGGCTAACAAAGAGTAGTGATGAACACCATTGTCATCCACGAAGACGTTCCTGTCTCGAACATGATCTCGTCTACATCGTACCTCTTTATTAATCCGTTTAGGGACCTGAATTCGCAGTTACCTCTTGACTTCACCTCCATGAGGCACACCCCTCCTCGGACTACAGTGATAAAATCTATCTCTGTCCTAGGACTGCGCTTATATGGTGCACGAGCTTCCGGCCACCCGCCGAGAAGGCCTGGGCGACGGCATTCTCCGCATGATTTTGACGTTGACAAACGGGTCTCCGAAAAACATCTCGCCGAACATGTTCATGTCGTAAAGAGATGTCAGGACTTCCGCATAAAACATGTACAGCTTGAAGATGCCCGGACGGACACACTCCTTCTAGGGGGCTCTTGGGATTGGAGACCCCGTTGCAGGTCAGTATGATGTGTGCCATGGATAGCCAGTTGAGCGCTGATACAAAATAGCGGAACTTGGTACGTCTGTTGCCCTTCGCCATGTCCGTTTCTCCCAGGTCCACATCGGAATACGTGAACCTTTTGTTTTCCGCGGTCAGGATCACCGGTATTGATCTGAGACAAGGCTCGATGATAGCTTTGGTCGCACTTTCCGTATACTGGTCCACATCCTCTATGTACCCCTCTATGATATCCCTGAAGACCGTCCTTAGACTTGTGACTGTCTTAGTCTCTATGAAGAGACGCACCGCCTCCGGCATCTTGTCGATCACCATGTATCTAGGGTACATCCTGCTGAATGACGAGAACAGAAACTCGTCGATCGGTTGACTGCATCTTATCGCGGCCCTGACTTCATCGATGGCCGCCTGGGGCACCCTAATCGCTCACAGAAACTCCTCGGAATCCATTGAATACATGTCGAATGTGGTCATGTATACCCTCGGGAAAAAGGAAATCTCAGCTCCTCCACTCTAAGCAAAGGACTTAACGCTATGATCTTGTACCTGCCATCCTTCGCCAAGGGCTTCAGGGCTGTCCACACCCGCGAGCAGTTCTGAATCTCGTCCAGGAAGATCATGGTACTGTTAGGGATGAATTCGAAGTCTGGGAACTCGACACTTATTTTCATCACCAACTCGTTCACCTCAAGACTGCCTTAAAATATTCTGCTGAGACCCAGGTTTCTTGAAGTTAATCTCCAGAAAATGGCCTTTAAACTTATTATTTCTAAACTCCTCGACGGAATAGGTATTGTCCATCTACCTTGATTCCGCGATCATCAGAGCTTTGAGGCTATCGAAGGATGCCCACTTTTCGATAATATCCGTGACCTTCCTGTGTGTGTCGATAATATCACCGTTTGAATTTATCAGACTTTTATGAGTTCTTAAAAGGTCAAACATCAGATTTTTGTAGGATTTCAAGAGTCTAAAATCAGATTTCTACGAATATCGAGAATGTCCGTCCTAAGACTACCGCCAGATCCGGACACCGCCGCCACTATAACCCCGTCAGACTTCCAACCGTCTCCATTTTTATATCGTATGCATTCCAAAGAGCATCGAGAGTGAGGATACATGACCTGGAAAGGTAAGCTCAACAGGATCGATGATAACCGCTGGGAGATCCCCATGGACGAGTCTTTGGGCATGAGGACCAACGCGATCATCTACGCCAGCGAGGGGATGATATCCTCCATCCGCGCCGACAACGCCCCCCAGCAAGCCGCGAACGTCGCTTGTCTCCCCGGGATCGTCGGCAGCTCCATGGCCATGCCGGACATCCACTGGGGTTACGGGTTCCCCATCGGTGGTGTCGCCGCAGTGGACCAGGACTTCGGATCCATCTCCCCAGGCGGTATCGGCTTCGACATCAATTGTGGCGTCAGGCTCATTAAGACCGACTTGACTCTGGAGGACCTTTGCGGAAAAAGAGACGAGCTTGTGGACGAGTTGTACAAGAACGTCCCCTCCGGACTGGGTTCCAAGGGCCTTACTCGGATAGGCTACAAGGAGCTAGATGAGATTTTTGCCAACGGCTCGGATTGGGCGGTGAAGAACGGGTACGGCTGGGAGCGCGACCTAGATGTCACCGAGGAGCATGGCTGCATGGGGGACGCAGACGTTTCGGTCATCAGTGACAAGGCCCGCAAGAGGGGCCTACCCCAGCTGGGGTCGCTGGGCTCTGGCAATCACTTTCTGGAGCTGGATCTAGTGGAAAACGTCTTCGACGAGCGTATTGCGAAGGCCTACGGACTGAAAGAGGGAACGGTTACGGTCACCGTCCACTGTGGCTCCCGCGGATGCGGTCACCAAATCGCTACTGACTACCTTCAGGAGATGGAGCGCTACATCAAGCAGAACTCCGTGTCCCTGCCGGACAGGCAGTTGGCTTGCGCCCCGCTGGACTCCAGGCTGGGGGACGACTATTACAAGGCCATGTGCTGCGGTGCCAACTACGCCTGGGCCAACAGGCAAATAATCACCCACTGGGTCAGGGAGTCCTTCGAGAAGATCTTAGGTGGGTCCGCCGAGGACATGGGGATGGACATGGTCTACGACGTGGCTCATAACATTGCCAAGAAGGAGCGCCACGACATCGACCGTCACCATAAGAACGTCCTCGTACATAGGAAGGGCGCCACTCGCGCCTTCGCGCCTGGGAGGCCTGAGGTCACGCCGAAGTACCGCGACGTGGGTCAACCGGTTATAATTCCTGGTGACATGAGCGTCGGGACCTACGTACTCGCAGGCAGGAGGGGCTCCATGGAGCAGACTTTTGGGTCGTCTTGCCACGGGGCTGGAAGGAAGATGTCCAGAAAAGCGGCCGTCGACACGTTCACCGTGGACAGCATTATGAGGGAAATGTCCGAGAAAGGGGTCTACTTCAAGAATGGGTCCATGGAGGGGGTGCTCGAGGAGGCCCCCGAGGCATACAAAGACGTCAACGAGGTCATTGGCGTGGTCTGCGACGCAGGCCTCACCGTGAAGGTGGCAAAGCTTATGCCCATCGGCGTAATAAAAAGCTAACCCTCGGAGCCCTAAAACTCTCTCTGCTGCCCTGCAGACGGCCTCCCTCTCTCCCTCCGGAGCAAAGATCAAGACGGCCCACCCGTACGGGTCCCTGGCCTGCAGCGACCTCGCTATGGGTGAGAACCTGGCAAGTGACTTTACCCTCCCGCCGTCGTCTGCTATGGCTACATCTGTCTTGCCAATCCTCATCTTGCCCTGGAGGTTCGAGCTCGATGTCACTTCCACGCCCACGTCGAACACGTCCACACCGGCGGCGTCAGCCACCTCACATTCTAGCCTCCGGGCGCCCTCCCTACCGACGTACCGGAGCAGGACCTCCGCCTTCTCGTCGGTCATGTCCTCGCTGTAGACCACGAACGCCTTCTTGTCCAGCACTCTGGCCTGTATCCTACGGATATTGCGGGACGGCCTCCCGCCGGCTGCGGCCACTATAGACATTATGTCGGAGTCTCCGTGGAGGTATATGTCCGAAAAGTCGAGACCGCTCCCCTCCACCGCCTTGGTCAGCATCCTCTGCGCAATGCGGACGGTTTCGTGGAAGTATACGGAAGTGTACATTAGCGAGCGCGACACCATTAGCCCCTCCGCTGCCGTGATGCCTCCCCTGCGTAGGACGATGCGGTCATTCATGACCATCATGGTCTTGATCAGCCTCTCCGAGTCTATTCTGCCGTGGGACACGCCGGTGTGGTGGGCATCTCTCATAAGGTAGTCTATCTGGTCGGCGTCTACTGGGCCGTGGATGATCTGGTGGGCGTAGTCTTTGGACGGGAAGTATTCGTGCTTGTTCCAAAACCTGTCCAGGGTCTCCTTCCCCATGGATTCCGGGGAGGCAATTATTCCGCACACCGCCTCCGCCGATATCCCAGTGGATTCCATCACTTCGGCCATGGTTGGCAACCCTCCAAGGATGTCCTCGTTGCCAGGGAGGTGATTCGGTACGTCGCCCATGATGAGCGCCCTCGCCAGCTCCATGTGGTCCAGCCCGGTGGCATCCTCCATCACCAGCTCTAGAGCGTGAGAGAATGGAGGGTGGCAGACGTCGTGTAACATCCCTGCCATGCGGACGGCGTCGGAGTCCTCCCGAGACAGCCCGATGGCCTCTGCCATCCTCCCAGCGAGGTGGTATGTCCCAAGGCAATGCTCGAAGCGAGTGTGGTTCGCCCCGGGGAACACGAGATTGCCGAGGCCCAGTTGCTTTACCGATCTGAGCCTCTGCATTTCGTGGCGGTCCATTATCTCCAGGAAGACCCCGTCCACCTTTATGCTGCCGTGGATCGGGTCCTGGATAACTTTGGACCTCCTCATTCACTCACCGGTCTTCCAGAGCTTGTCGCCCACATAGTGGATCGTCTTGATAGCCTTGCCGGGCTCTTTTGACGCTAGCGCATCGCTGGGTCTTAACGCGACGCCCACCGCCAAGGGTGTGCCGTTCCTGACGTCCCTGATCCAGACCAGGTCCCCCTCAGCTATAGCAGGGTCGGCCTCGGTGATCCCGGGTCCCATGACGTCGGCCCCATTGGTGACGTAAGGTACCGCACCCATGTCGATGGTAACGGCTCTTCTGTCCGGCCTGTACCTCAGGATGCCCCTAACCGTGAGGAAGGGCTTCCCGTCATAGACGAGTCCGAGTATGTCACTCTTGACGAAAATGAGTCCGTAGTCGGAGCTCTCCGCCATGTCAACTCCGTCGTCTTCTGTAAACACCAAGACGCCCATGGTCTCTTCTAGCTCCTTGGCAAGGGCCTTGACCTCCTTGTTTCTCATCCTCTTCCTATTGCGAATCATGATGTCTGCCATGATGGTATCTGGATGTCTATCACCGTTAATGATGTTTCTGAGTTTCATGGAGATGTTCGCTGTGTATTATATAGGGAATGCTAATGGCCGATGCATGGGGACTAAGGCTCTAAAAGACCTAGTGGTGGGGGTCCTAATTGGAATAATGTCTATGCTCCCAGGAGCTAGCGGGGGCACTATCGCTGTTGTGTTCGGCATCTACGAAAGGCTAATAGCTGATGTGGCTGACATCCGTCGCAAGCTTCTGAAAGACTTGAATTTCATCATCCCCGTCGGGATCGGTATCGTGATAGGTCTACTAGTCTGCGCGGTTGGGATCGATGCCCTTCTGCAGGACTGGGAGGTCCCGTTGATGTTCTTCTTCGCGGCGCTGATTGTATGTCAGGTCCCGGACATATACAGGCTCAGCAATGACGAAAACGACGGGAGGCCCACGGGATCGAACATTCTGGCGTATATAGTTGGCATGATCGTGATGGTCGTGTCTCTGTTACTAGGTTCCGTGGACTCCAACATCTCCTTGGTGGAGCTAAACGCCGTGGATATCGTCCTGCTATTCGTTCTGGGGGTTGTCATCACCCTGTCCAAGGTCGTCCCTGGGCTCAGCGGCGCCGCGATCCTGCTGGCTATCGGACTGTATACTCCGCTGATGAGCCTTATCGGCGGCACAGATCTGTCGGTCATCATGGACAGAATAACCGCCATAATCCCAATTGGCATCGGCATCATAATCGGTGCGATAGGACTGGCCAAGATAGTGGATCACTTCATGCAGCACCACCGCAGGTCCACCTACTTCTGCATTCTGGGCCTGACGGTTGGATCTATTATCACCGTCCTGGTACAGGCCCTGCAGGGGCTCGACAGCATAATCATGGTCATGGTGTCCTTCGTTATGATCGTGATTGGACTGGCCTTTGGATATGTGCTCAGCAGAGTATCTACAAAATACATCACGGAGACGATCAAGTCTGAACCTAGTTCCGCCTGATGGTGAACGAGATAAAAAAAATCCGAGGCGGTCGGTGCAGATAAGATGGATGGATGTGGAAAAACATCCGACCGCCTCGCGACAGACAATGGTAGCGAGCAATGCACACTTGTTGCCTGCAATACTATTATTCCCACCGGAGTATTTAAATCGAAGTAGGGGAGGTCGCCGAAAAGGGCACCCCCTTCCTTCGGATGTCTGGCTATGCTCCGAAGATCTCTGAAAACCCCCGAGGGTCTTCGGTCCCTTCTCACAGTTTCGCCTTGTGGCGGACCTTGACCGCTATACCTCTTCTCAGGTCGGTCATCTCACGACCACACATCATCGCGACGCCAACTCCGCGGACCTTACCATCGCAGACGATTACGGCCTCATCTCCAATACGAATACGCGGATCTGCCCTGATAACCCCCACGGCAAACAGGTTGCCTTTGAGCTCGAAGTCCATGATCTCCACAGTGGTGTAGTCTACGGCGGCCAGGATTTCGGCGCCCTCCAAAGTCAGGGACACCATGCCTCTTTCGGGAGTCATTATCCCGAGCTGGGTCTTCCTTCTCCTGTCCTTCGGATCCTCTCTTATGAACTTCCAGTAGGGAAATTTTCCGATGGCATAGGTGTCCCGGTCCATCAGCAGGTCCGCGATCCCGCGGCCGAACTGGAATTCTAGCAGGCTTCTGGCAAGATTGTTCCTGTCGACCAGGTAGTCGACCCCTTTCATGTCCTTCGTAGCCGCCCTGAGGGCTCTGTCCAGATTCTCCAGGGATCTGGGCGACGTAGAGTCGCCGACGACGGTACACTCCATCTCCGCCAAACCTTTTACCAATTCGTAGTCTTCCCCCAGGTGGCAGATAACTTTGTCATAACTCCCCCGCTCAATCAGGGAGCCCACCATCCTGCGGATCATGGTTCTCTCCTCGCACCTCCACTCGCCAGTAACGGGGATGTCGTAGGAGTTGGCTGGATAGCAGGAGTCCAGCTCTCTGGGGACAATGCCTAGGGGGGAGGTAACGATAACCTCGTGGACCAGGGTGTCGTGCTAGGCTGTGTGGATAGCGGAGGCGAATGTCCTGTGTGACTTCGAGATGTGATAGGGCTTCTTCGCGGAGCACGGGAGCAGAAGGAGGATCTTCTTATGCTCTGGTTTGCGGTAGGTCTCCATGCGCTCCCTGTACCTCTTCAGGTCGGGGCGCCTAAGTGCCTGGGTTGAGTTGCACGAAAACCTGCGTCCCGCTGTGGAACAGGTTTCCTCCGCATAGGCATACGCGTCCTGATCGTACAGTCTGAGAAGTGCTACGTTCAACGGCGATGCAAAGGAGCGCTGGTCGGCTAGCTCCCTGAGCCTATCTACTCTGATGAACATGCGGATCTTGGACAGCTCGGCTTCCATAGCCCGGACGTTCTCCTCAGAAACGTCTCCGACCGCCTCCGCTTCCGCCTCCGGCATGAGCAGAATCCCCCTCAGCCCTGCTGCCCTGGGCAGGGAGTCATCAAACACATCCACTCCCATGTACGCTAGGAGGGCCACGGTAGATGGTTCACCAATCCCTATCATGCACAGCAGTCTGCTGAATCCGGCCGCCTCTCTGAGCTTGACGACAGTGTCGATGATCCTCCTGGGGTCCCTCCTGAGTTCGTAAGCATTGGGGACCACAATCATATCTACGGAATTGTCAAACTCCAAGCGCTCCGGCAGGGGTAGTCGCACGATGGTTATCCCGTCGGTGACGACAGGCTCAACCCGCACCCCGGAAGATGCGGTGGTGAGAAGGCCGTGCTCCAGGGGGACCTCCGTACCCATGACGGTGAGAATCCTGACGCCGTCGCGGACGACGATGTGTACTGGCTCTCCAGGATGGGAGCGTATCATTGCAGGGGTTTCCAGGACGGGGCCCCCACGGGCGTATTCGCAGATCCTTCCCCTCTGGGACCTGGCGACGATGTCCAACATAGATCTATGACGAATACGACAAATATCAATTTTTGTGTTCCAGAAATACTGTTGCATAATCGCCGTACAATTCAATCCATATAATCCGTTAAATGATAATTTTATGAATTAATTATCTTAGACCACTATTTCATAAAATACATGTTGTTATTTTTATTATATAAAATTTTCGATAAATACAAATATTAGTGTAATCATATTAGGTATGATTTACATCAGTTACCATAGCACGAGCTAAAGTTAGGAAACGCCCATTCTGTGTGAACAGGACTGGATGATCACCCTGATAAGATGGTTGATCGGATAATAGGTATACATAATGAATACCAGAATAAAAATGTCGGCGGCGGGTTCCGCCGCCAACAAGAGAATGAAGAGACACGCTCCCCCACCAAGACAGAGACACACTCCAAAAATTACTCCCGCACGCATATCATAACCTGCGCCAGGAACATCGTGTCCTGGATGAGAGCGTTCCGTTAAAAGCTGGCTGAAATGAACTATAGGAAAATCGGTCGTCTGTTTCCTACAGAAATAGCATGATCGTGTAGGTGCTGCTCATTTGTACAGGATCAACTAAATCCTGGACAGGATGAATCTGTCCGGTGTGGTTTCTCTACATCGACGAGACCTCATTCAAGAAGAGCCACAACTATGTCACCGTGGTCTACGACGAATTCCATGTTGTGAAACTCATCGTCGAGATCACGAACAATACAGCCCGCTGGGCCGTAGAGAGCCAAGCCATCAAGGCCCACACCGGATACCCGATGAGGATGAATCTGTTGAAACTTTCCGAGGGCAGCAAAAAGCGCTAAAGTGCTCCATCGAGAACTACTGCGAATTGGCTGAGGACTACCGCTTCAAGAACGTGTTCTCGGATATCTACAGGCAGTACGACAAGAGTTGGTATTGAAGATCCTGGACTTCTGGTACCACAACGCCTAGGCGCTTGGCACCTGA
>CAZIJM010000038.1:0-10276 GCA_964539695.1 uncultured Methanomassiliicoccales archaeon
TGGGAACACCATGAACTCTTCCAAATTGAAGGTTAAATGCGAACTCGATCCGAGAGAGTACGTCAAAAGAATCAAGATCTTGGATGAAGAGATGGAACCCTGAATATCAAAGCAGATGGGTGGCACAAGGAATGAAACTACATCATTTCTTTAAAGGAGAAAACGTAAAATTATTTCTTAACAGACATTAAACGTCCTCTTCATGTGCCTGTGCACGGTTGTGTAATTGGGGGAATGGCATGTTTTGGAGTCCGTGCTTATAGAGGTGCCATACCTCCGCAGGTCCTCGTAATAGCCTGCAGGCGCTGCCGGCAGTGCCCCTCCAATTGAGATTGTTCAGACCTATGAGAGCAGCCACCCACACGATTATGCTGTTCGTGTAGGAGTACGGACGACCGACTTTCCGCAGTTCGTATCAACCAGCTCCTCACGGAACACCCTCATCCAGGATACAATGTCCTTGGTGCAGAATGGTTGCATGCGGAAGTAGTTGTTGACCTGCGTCTTCGCCTTGGTGGGAGAGCGCACCTTATTCACTCTCTTGTCGGTGGTGGAACTCGTCACCGATGTGATTATTTTATTCTAGTATTCGTTATAATCCTACCGGTATCCTATTGGAGTGACTACCTCCCATTCTATTCGCACAGAACGGGACGTTTCCTAATTTTGACACGTACCATATCAACTGGTACGGATCATGCTTAATGTAGTTTCACTAATATTTATATTTATTGAAAAATTTTATATAATGAAAAAATGACGTGTAGGTTTTATGAAATAATGATTCGAAATAATTAATTCATAAAGTCATCACTCAATGGATTGAGTGGACTGAATCGTACCGATAAATCATGCAACAGTGTTACACCACCCATAAACCTTTTAACAAATTCCTTACTGTCTTTTTATAGACTCATGTCATGCTCCCCCATCGATGCATTCAGATTCGAGGAAGAGCCAGAGTGTTTCTTTCCGATCACTCCACAGTCGCTGTGATCGCCCTTCGCCACTTCAACAGAACCATTTCTGCAGAGCTTGTCATCAGTATTACGGAAGACATGGGCATGGGGGTGTGAACCTCAGATTTCAGAATCGAGTCCCCGGACGTCATGATCTTTGACCACTGGTCCGACATCAGGCCGTACATGGCCGACGAACTCTAATCTGTATACAGATGTGCTTTTCAATGAGGATCTGTGGTCACCATATTTTCATGGTAGTCAGGTTTGATAGAGACGCATAATTTTTACCATACACGGCCTTCCCTTTGGAGGTGACATGATGGAAGTTAGCATAGAGAAGTTTAACCTATGGGGGGACTCCCTGATCTCGGACGTGCTCCTGGTTATCCTTGGAATCATCATGGTCGTGCTGCAGAGTGAATCCTTGGACATTATACTGATAATCGCCGGCATTTTGTTTCTGATCATGGGCACCTTCACCCTATACGACGGATACATGTCGGGGTTCACACCCATGCTGGTCATAGGCGTGTCACAGTTCGTGCTGGGTTTAGCGCTGGTGTTCCTGACGGAACTCCTCGAGAACGTGCTGATGGCTCTGCTAGCACTAGGCCTGATCGTCTTCGGGTTACTGTTCCTAATAGGCCTCAGATCCGGCTTCACTATAGCAAAAGAGAGCAGGACGGTGTCGATGATCGTCGGACTGCTGATAATAGTTATGGGCGTCTACGCTCTTCTCAACCTCGAAGAAACTGCGGATATGGTCATGATCATAATCGGGGCGTTCACACTAATCACCGGACTACTCCGGGTGTACGAATTCTACCAACTCAGGAAGGTCTCGCACTGAACAAAAAGTAAACTGGGCTTGAAGGCTTCTCCGACCCGCTGTCAACTTATTTCTGCCCGTTGATCTTGATGATGTGATACCCGAACTTGGTCTTCACAGGTCTACGACGTCCCCGGTTTTCCCGTTGAAGTAGACGGCCTCGAACTCGGGGATCATCTGGTCTTTACCGAACCATCCAAGGTCCCCTCCATTGGATTTAGAGGGACATTTGGAGAACTTCTTCACCAAGTTGGCGAAGTTTTTGCCCTTGGCAATGTGATCCATGATTTTCTGGGCGTCTTTCTCGCTGCCCACAAGGATGTGGGATGCACTGACAGATTTCACTATGCACACGCATGGACGGGGTACGTATAATCCTTGGTGTTTTAACCACAGACTTCATGAATGGCAACAGTGAGAGGAATTTGACAGTACAAATAAACGACTATTCAAGGCGGAGAATAGTAACCGATAGTAATTTTGAGTGGTGATACCGTAAAACAGTCACTGTCGATGATGGCCGCATGCGGCCATCTCGAGCATAGCTCATGCTGACCAATAACGAAGACAAGGGGGTGCACCCATTGTTAGATCTACTTTCTGATGTCGATCAGACCGGCTAAGAACCTATAAATCGGACACTCCATGCTGATTGCCTGATAAGGACGATCCGTGTTGTAGAATTCCATCCATCTGGCCACAGTCTCCCTTGCCTCCTCGACGGTTCCATGAAACTGAAGTTCCTCGCTCTTTGATAGCGGTCCCGTGGGATCTCTTTATTTTTTCCTGCGTCTGGGGATGGCAGACTCTATCTATAGTTTGCTAGATCCTGGTTTTCATGCACTATCTATCCAGTCCCAATCTCCTTTTTCCACCGGTGATCGAGTGGAATTCGGAGCTATGGTCGAAGAGGATCTCCCTCGACTTGCCGTACCGGTCTATGATGCTTTGCATCAGTCTAATGACGTCATCCGAGACTAGCGGTTCGAGATATGATAGATGAGGATACACCGTGAATGATCGTCCAGGACCCATATCGAGTACACCGCTTGGCTATATTTTCTAGTGATCTGGAACAGGTCGAGGTTCAGGGTGCGTTCGATTATTCGTAGGTTTTGTTTCTGCGGCGCCAAGAGGATCTCCTCGAAGACCCTCCTGACGCTATATCCTGTCAATGATGAAACAGACCATGCAAATCTCATGCTTTCCCATAACTTTTTCTAGAGCTTTTAAGAGCTAAACCCCTGGTATTCCTTTATGTGTACGGCTCGATAATCTCTTTGTAAGCTTTACGTTCAAATTTTTTAATGATTTTCTTTGATGGATGAATATTAAGTTAAAGACTGACATCGGTACCTTGCAGTTTTATATTTCAAATTATGGAACTTCCTAACTCTGCAAATACGTAACTATTTGGATACAAAGCCATTTAACGCGTCGAACTTTTCTGCCGCGCGGGAACAGGATATCTTATTCTCGATGATGGCGACAACCATCTGTACCGCAGTTCTTTATAGAAAGCCTGGCTTTTTCTGTTTGTGACCGTCGTAGATAGTACCTAAAGCATCCACCTACCGTCAAGTATTTTTTTGTGATCCAACACTGTTGCATAACTTAATAGATGTAACAGACTAAGCCGGCATCGGACCAACTCAGTCACTCTTTACCACGACTCTTTTGTCAGTCTCTTTGAGCATATGAGCACAGAGGTCCTTGTAGAAGTTGAACAACATCGTCTTGAGGAGCATCTTAAGGGAAATCTTGCTTTTGGTAATGACTGATAGTCTCGCTGATAATTCGCTCGAAGTCGGAGAAGGTGCATTCCGATTTTCAGCAACGTCCGTAGCCTACCTTATTACTCCATTCGTTGTAGAATATGGCTAGGTACTACCTGTCGATGACACCCCTGATCATGCAGCTGTTGCTTTTCTCGTTGCGATTGGACTTAAACTTGACGACCAACGTGTAGTCCTACTTTACAAAGTTCTTCCAGTTTTTTAGCCTCGTAGGCCGACTCGACGTAGATCGTATCAAAGACATGGCCTTTGTTGAAGGCCGTGTCCGTCAACATGCGAAATGCAGTGTTATCTCTCATCTTGTCCATTGTGAGGATGTATGCTACGATCTCGTTCGTGTCCACACCAATCAGGGCGTGCATTAATTTACTCCTTGTAATTCGGACTGACGCCCTATTTGTTCCTCCGCCAGAGGTTCATATTGTTCAGGTTAAACCCTGGGAATCGACTCATCGGTCCGATGCTATCTCTTCACACTGGACAAGACGTACGAGGAGACGACTCTGTCATCCCTGCTATTCTCTGGTACCAGTATGTTTATAAATATCTTCTTCGCAAACCTGTGCACAGTTGTGTAGTCGGGAAATGGCATGTCCTGGAGTCTGTACTTGTAGAGAACACCATGCCTCCATAGGTCCTTGTTATAGCCACAGACGTCACCAGTAGCGACCCTCCAATTGAGGTTGTTCAAGTTCATGATGAGCAGCACCCACACAATCATGTTGTTTGTGTAAGAGTACGGACAACTGATCTTTTCGCGGTTATCTCGGTCAACTCCATGGAACACTCTTATCCAGGACACGGTGTATCTGGCGTAGATCATGGCGTGCATGCAGGAGTAGCTGTTGGTGTGCATTTCCGCCTTGGTAAGAATATGCACCTTGTTCACTCTTTTGCTGGCAGTAGAACTCACCGCCAACGTGACTATTTTATTCTGACATCCGCTACGTGTACTTGTCATCCTACCGGCATCTTATCAAGATGATCGTTCCATTTTGTTCGCACAGAACGAAGCGTTTTTTAACTTTAGTTTGTATTATGACAACTAGTATTGATTATACCCATACAATTCTACTAATATTTATATTTGTCAAAAATTTTATATAATCGAAAAATAATCCGCACATTTTAATAAAGTAATGATCTAAAATAATTAATCATAAAATTATCATTCAACAAATCGAATAGACTAAATCATACTGACGGATTATGCAATAATGTTACAGCGTTCGCAGTCATTATATACGGTATGGAAATCTGATAATTCCCGATGGCAAAAGGATATCTGGTCCTGGAGGACGGGACCGTTTTCGAAGGGGAGCTGTTTGGCGCCCAGTGTGAGTCGGACGGAGAGGTGGTTTTCACCACTGGGATGTGCGGATATCAGGAGAGCCTGACCGATCCGTCATTCAAGGGACAGATCCTGGTCATGACATACCCACTCATCGGCAACTACGGGGTAGCCGACGAGTACTACCAATCAAGGTCCATACACGTAAGGGGCCTCGTGGTGAGGGAGTACTGTAGGGATCCCTCCCCGATATACGGCGGCAGGACCATCGACGACTTCCTCAGAACCTTTGGAATACCCGGTATCTCGGGCATTGATACCCGTGAGTTAGTCATCAGGATACGCACCGGAGGGACGGTCAAGGGGGTCATCACCTCTGACATAGAGGACATCGAGAACCTCGTTAGGAGGCTCCAGACCATGCCCGCACCTTCAGACAGCAACCTCGTGGCAGAGGTCTCCTCGAAGGAGATTGTGCGCTACGACAACGGGAAGGAGGTCACGGTCGGCATGATAGACTGCGGCGCCAAGTTCGGCATCATCAGGGATCTGAACTCCAGGTTCAACGTCATTTCCTTCCCATATGACACCCCCGCCAATGTCATTGTGGATTCGGGCGTGCAGGGGGTGCTCATCTCAAACGGTCCCGGGGATCCGGCTCATCCGGACATCGCCCGGGCCACGGTTAAGACCGTCTCGGACCTGGCCACGCAGCTCCCGCTGTTTGGGATCTGCTTCGGCAGCCAACTCATCGGTATTGCCATGGGCGGTTCCACCTACAAGCTCAAGTTCGGCCATAGGGGTTGCAACCAACCCGTCAAGTGCGACGACCGCGTGTACATCACATCACAGAACCACGGGTTCGCCGTGGACGAGCACAGTCTCGACGGCACTGGTCTGGTGGTGAACCAGGTGAACGTCAACGACGGCTCTGTGGAAGGAATGGTCCACAGGGATCTCCCAATATTCACGTCGCAGTACCACCCCGAGGCCTCGCCCGGGCCTTGCGACACCTCATACCTGTTCGATTGGTTCGGCAGGGTGATCAGGAAGGGGAGACTATGAAGAAGGACTACAGGAAGCTCATGGTGATCGGCTCCGGACCCATAATCATCGGGCAGGCTGCCGAGTTCGACTTCTCGGGGACACAGGCCTGTCGCTCGCTTAAGGAGGAGGGATACAAGACCGTCTTAGTCAATTCCAACCCTGCCACTATCCAGACCGACATCGACACCGCAGATAGTGTCTACATTGAGCCCCTCCTGGCCTCCAACGTGGCTAAGATCATCGAGAAGGAGGGTGTGGACGGTGTGCTGTCCGGGATGGGCGGCCAGACCGCTCTGAACATCTGCTCCGAGCTGGCCTACTCCGGCGAGCTGGAAAGGCTGGGCGCGGTTCTAGTTGGAACCCAACCAAACGCCATCGCCATGTCCGAGGACAGGGAACTGTTCAAGGAGACCATGGAGAGAATCAGCGAGCCCATCCCCGTGTCCAAGTCGGTTAACACTATCGAGGAGGCCAAAGAGGCTGTCAAGGTCATCGGCAAATATCCAGTCCTGATCCGCCCTGCCTACACTCTGGGAGGGACCGGTGGAGGCATCGCGCACAATGAGAAAGAACTAGAAGAGATTTGTGCCCGTGGGCTTGCCTACTCCAGAATCCATCAGGTTCTAATCGAGGAGTCCGTTCTCGGATGGAAAGAGTACGAGTACGAGGTAATGAGGGATTCCATGGACAATTGCATCATCATTTGCAGCATGGAGAACCTGGACGCCATGGGCATCCACACAGGGGAGAGCATAGTTGTCGCCCCCTGCCTTACCCTATCCGACGTGGACCACCAGCGTCTCAGGACTGCCGCACTGAAGGTCATCCGTGCCCTTAACATCGAGGGAGGGTGCAATGTGCAGTTCGCGTTCAACCCCGCCAACGGAGACTATAGGCTCATTGAGGTTAACCCCCGCGTGTCCAGGTCCTCTGCTCTGGCGTCTAAAGCCACCGGGTATCCCATCGCTAGGGTGGCCACCAAGATTGCTGTCGGGTACACTTTGGACGAGATCCCCAACAGGATCACCGGTACCACCTGCGCAGCATTCGAGCCGTCCATCGACTACGTGGTCATCAAAATCCCCCGCTGGCCCTTTGACAAATTCCGCACCGTCGACCGTCATTTAGGTACCCAGATGAAGTCCACTGGGGAGGTTATGTCTATTGGCCGGACCTTCGAGGAGGCCTTGCTCAAGGGGCTCCGGTCTCTGGAGATCGGCGTTAGAGGCCTAGACCGTGTAGAGATCACTGATGAAAAGATCCGCGAAGAGCTGATCAACGCCACCGATAAGCGCATTTTCGTCATGACCGAGGCTCTCAGAAGGGGATGGTCTGTGGAGGAGGTGGCTGACCTCACCAAGTGGGACGTGTTCTTCGTGAGGAAGCTCAGCAACATCATTGCCATGGAGAACAAGCTGAGGGAATCTGACATGGACTACGAGACGCTCAAGAGGGCCAAGGAGATGGGCTTTTCCGACGAGACCATCGCCGAGCTCACGGGCGCCAGGCCGATGGAGGTACGTGTCAAGAGGAAGAAAGACGGGATCGTGCCTGTCTACAAGATGGTGGACACCTGCGCCGCGGAGTTCGCAGCCGAAACCCCCTACTTCTACTCCACATACGGAAAGTCCTCGGAATCCAAAACCGAGGACAGGAAGAGGAAGGTGATTATCGTCGGAGGCGGGCCGATCAGAATCGGCCAGGGTATTGAGTTCGACTACTGCTGCGTTCATGGCGTCATGGCGCTGCAGGAGGAGGGCGTCGATGCAATCATCATAAACAACAATCCCGAGACCGTCTCCACCGACTACGACATTTCCGACAGGCTCTACTTCGAACCACTTACCCTAGAGGACGTGCTCAACGTGATCGAAGCCGAAGACGCGGATGGCGTTATTTGCCAGTACGGTGGACAGACATCGATCAACCTCGCCGTGGACCTGGAGAATGCCCTCAAGGGGACAAAAACCAGAGTTCTGGGGACCAGCCCCGACCAGATGGACATGGCCGAGGATAGGCGCAGATTTTCAAAACTCATGGACGAGCTGAGCATCAAGCAGCCCCGCTCTGGCACGGGGTACTCCTTTGAGGAAGCGAGGGCGATCGCTGAGGACGTCGGCTACCCGGTGCTGGTAAGGCCATCATACGTTCTCGGCGGAAGGGCGATGGAGATCGTCTACTCCACAGAGGAGCTCAAGACATACGTGGACACTGCGGTGAAAGTGTCCAGGAATCATCCTATCCTTATAGACAAGTATTTGACCGAGGCTATCGAGATTGATGTGGATGCCGTCTGCGACGGCACAGACGTATATATCGGTGGGATAATGGAGCACGTGGAGTACGCCGGGTGTCACTCCGGCGATGCAACTATGGTACTGTCACCGTTCACCCTCCCTCAGGATATCATTGACGAGATCGTGGGTATCACCGAAAGGGTGGCCCTTGCCCTGAGTATCCGTGGCCTGATGAACCTCCAGCTCGCCGTGAAAGACGGACAGGTTTACATGATTGAAGCTAACCCCAGGGCATCCAGGACTGTACCGTTCATATCCAAAGCCACCGGCGTGCCCCTGGCCAAGGTGGGCACATAGATCATGCTGGGAAGGACCTTAGCCGAATTCGGCCTAAAAGGGTACAGACCTATAGATCACTACGCAGTGAAGGCGTCGGTGTTCCCGTTCCTGAAGTTACCAGGCGTGGACTCGATACTCACCCCGGAGATGAAATCCACCGGGGAGGTCATGGGTATCGACGAGGATTTCCACACTGCCTGTTACAAGGCTATGATTGCCTCAGGTAACAAGCTTCCGATTGAGGGTGGGGTGTATATCACTGTTAACGACCAAGACAAGCCCAGGATCGTGGAGTCCGCCAACAGGCTTAAGGAGGCGGGCTTCACCATCTATGCCACCAAGGGCACGTCCACGTACCTGAGGGAGCATGGTGTGGAGACCACGTCGGTATTCAGGCTGGACGAGAGGCAGAATCCTAATGCTATTGGTCTGATGAGAGATGGGAAGATCAATCTGATCATCAACACACCCTCTCAGAAGTCTGGTGCCCTGCGCGACGGGTACACCATGCGTAGGCTGGCTGTGGAATTAGAGATACCGTTCATAACCACCGTCCAGGGGGCGGAAATCGCCGTCGGGTCCATAGAGATAGCCAGAGGCGGGAACCCCGGTGTCAGGAGCACCAAGGAGTTCTACAGACTGATGGATTGATCTCGGCCGAAATCCTCGAGTCTCACTCTTCTACCATCAATATGAGGATACCCGTCAGACCGGATCCAGGCCCACCTCGTTGACGAACATGATCCTGATGGTCCTGCCGCCAACGATCTCGTCATGCCCCCTCTCCTCCTTGGGAAGTCTGTATTTCTTGGGGATCTCCACGGAGGAGTGCTGACTAAGAGACATTAACATGAGCATGGTGAGGATGTCCTCCCTGCCGCTGAACAATGTCTCTTCCAGGGCCTGTTCCACTATGAGCTCCTCGAACTCATTGACGCAGACGATAGCTTGGAACCCCATGTCCCTGGCAAAGGACGCATTGGACTTCACCGCTCTGATGCTGGATTCGTCAAAAGAGTCGTGGCTCACCATGACCACAATTGTTTTGGACAGGTCGACATCAAGGCGATAAAGCATGGATTCTATTACTCATCTTATTGAGGGGTTCTAGACCATATGGCCTCTCGACCTTCGCTGGCACATCTTTGTCGTCGACGTTGATATTTTCAGGGATGACCAGCGGCTTCTGTTCTGGAATCTTTGCGTCCTTCGGGAGATCCGTGTTTTTGAGGATTTTCTTCATTTTATCCTCGGGTATGGGATTCGAGGGCCAAAAGCCTGTGGCAAACGTCAGCAGTATTATGGTAATGTTGTTCACACCCTCTGCGGCGAATTCCTTTAGGGCATCCCTGATGTCGGCATCTAGGCTATTGCTGAAGCATCTGGTCCTATTCCCGATGTCTCCAGCCTCTCGGCCTGAGGCGGGGGCGATTCCCAAATTTGCTGGGTTGTATGAGAGATCAGTGCACCTTTCATGTGATTTCCCTATTATTTTGAACTTTTGTTTTAAGAAAGCTGCTTTCTCGGAGTAAGAGGAGGCATCCACAGGGACTGTATCATATGTCAAAAGTTTCCCTTATCACGGTACTAAGCTCTCATCTTGAAGTATCTTCTTCGGATGTCTGTAGGGCATTTTGACTTCCAGCTCCTCGGACATCTTCTTCGGTCTCCCCCTCTTCTTCGGGGGCAGTTTAGGCTTCAGTTTGGACAGATTCAACCTTTCCATCAGCTCTATATCCTTTTTCAGCCCGTGTGTCTGGTATTTACTATCGGTC
>CAZIJM010000039.1:0-10206 GCA_964539695.1 uncultured Methanomassiliicoccales archaeon
AGATAAAGAAGGATCCGATAAAGAGGACCAGAAACAAGTTACCGAACATGATCGCCGCCCTAATGAATCTGAAGAACTAGAAGTGCAAGGTCTACGACGATATGATCCTACCAAAAGAGCTTCAATCGAAGGGCAACGCGGTCTACAAGCTGTTCGGTCTGAAGTCTCTCCATGCGATTCCTAGCACTGATATAGTCATAAAAAGTTGGGGAAATCGATGCAATATCTGACCCAGACGTAGTAAAGCATCTTCTAAGCTGAAGGAGCAGCTCAATTGAAAAACATCAAGAGCCTGGCCACGCCTATCCTTAGGATATCCCCCACCGACCTGCGACTATATTCCTCCGGGAGGCATTCCACAGCGCCCTCCAGTTCCTCCAGGAATGAAGCCTCCGCACGGGCGGCTTCTTCGAGAGAATAGATAAGGCAGCATATGTTAAAGTCCTGGGCCAGCGGGCGGCTGGAAAAGTCCCCAGACCCCACGCAGCACAGCTTCCCGTCGGAGACTATCACACACTTTTCTAGGACTCTGTCCGCGAAGTACACCTTAGTCCCCATCATCATCAGCGGGTTGGATGCGGCCAGGGAGTTCCAAGACTGGTACCAATGCCTCCCATTTCTGGGCAGGAGAATCCTGACGTCGACGCCAGACGCGACGGCCAGCTTCACCGCAGCGTAGATCTCATCGTTCGGTAGGAGGTATGGGAAAGTCATGTATAGCGTTCTGCGGGAGAACTTGATGATGCTGGTATAGCAGGAGGTCATGGGCATGGCCTCACCTAGGTCCGGCCCGGACGAGACCACTTGTACGGGGATCCCACCGGGCACTGTGATCGGCGCTGCCACAGGGGACTCGACACCCTCCCCGGAGCCGTGTCTCCAGTCTACCAGGAACCTGCGCTCCAGGCGGTTGGCGGCGGCCCCCTCGATCCTCACGCACGCGCCCCTGCCCTGATATGCTATACGTCCGTCGATGACGGTTATCGAGCGCATATTACGCATCGCAGGACGAATGGAGAGCGCAGAGTAAACCGCTCTGTGGAATGTGCAGAAGCGGACGCCGGCCACCTTCAGCTCGCGGATGCCAGACGTTCTGCCGAACCCCAGCGTAGACGTCATGATGCACACCTCTATCCCGGCCAGAGCCCTCTCCTTGATGGTCTCATAGATGGCGTCGTGGACCCCGGGCAGACGGTAGGCCATGATGTGGATACTATGATTAGCCGCAGCGATGTCAGCGACCATATCCCCAACCATCTGGTGGTACTCCCAGTAGAACCTAGTGTGGTTGCCGATGGTGCAGATGTCCCCCCCGAGGCCCCTGATGGCCACAGCGCTCGTCGAGATATCGTCGGGAAGGGCGTCCATGGACCCTCCTAACAGGTCCTCGTCCCGCCTTTGTTTGCGGCCGAACACACGGCTCGAATAGATGCCGTTCCCGAACAGCATGTACAGAAGAACCCCCAGGAACGGCACTACCACCACCACGGATATCCAAAATATCAGTGTCCGTGGAGTGAACCTTTCGATAAAGATCAGGACGAGTATCATAACCAGATCCACTGCTAAAACGGAGATCCAGACCGGCTCCAGGGCGAACACGAAGGTCAAGAAGGGACGGGTCAGGAATGTCATGTCAGTGGATCACATACCCCAGAACGGGTCTTCTTTGCGTTTAATGGCAACGGTCTCCTCCATGGCGAGGCGCTCGTCGTCGTTGAGCTCTAGGTTTAGAAGCTGCTTGTATCCGGATTCAATGAGGTCGATGTAAATAATGTCCTCCTCATTGATCTGCCTGCCTACGGTAACGCCCTCGATGGCTACAGCGATCTCTTCTCCCTGCTTGGCCTCCTTGAGCGCGTCCTCGCCTGTATGAATGCTTTTGATCATCCCGGCGTCGCGGCCGTCAGACGTGATGATGTTCTCCCCGGGCCTGATCCTGCCTGCTAACACTCTAACACCGACAATAGCAGGCTTACTGGCGCGGAACACGCAGTTGGGGAGCACCTTGAACTTAGCCGGGAAGGAAAACTCGGACCTCTTGTCTGTCTCAGTCTTCTTCTTCTTGTCCTCTACCCACTCAATGTAGTCGTCGATGAGCTGGTATACAATCTGGTTGATCATGACCTTCAGGTCTTCATGATTGGCCAGCTCGACCTCGGCATCTTTAGATATGCCCACGTTGAATCCTAGAATGACGCTGTTCTTTTTATCGCCATAGGCGGCCTCGATTATGTCCCTGCGGGTGATCTCCCCGACGCCATACTTGCGGATAGGGATGTCATGCTCCCTAGCCTCGAAAGCAAGCGCCTCCAGGGACCCAATTGCGTCGGCCTTGATCGTGATGCCCTTCTCCTGGGTTTCGATCTTGATGCTGGTCTCCTCGGCCAGTACCTTGATGGCCGGGTCGTTCGGGCCCTTGACTACGAGTATGAACGCACCGGCGATGACCCCATCGCAACTCTGGCAGGAGATCTTGACCCCTGCAGCAGCGTGAAGCTCCTTGACGAAATCGAACTTATCTCTAGGGTCCCTAATCTCGTCCAGGGGCTTGGGTTTCAGGATAGCTTTGACCTTGGTGACCAGCGGGGCTCCGCGAGTCCCTATGGCGATTGTGTCCCCTCTTTTCAGGACACCGGAATAGAGGATCATGTCTAGCGTCTTCCCGAGGCCGCGTTCCTCCTTAATCTCTAGAATGGTCCCCTTGCCCGGTCCCTCGCCCTTTTCCAACCGAGATTCTAAAAAGCGCTGTGCCAACCCGATGAGGACCAGGAGCAGGTCGGGAATGCCCTCCCCTTCCTTTGCACTGATGGGGACCAGCGCCACGGTTCTGGTGAAGTCGTCAATGCGGTCGTATCTGTCGGCGGAAATACCCTGCCCAGATAGTTGGGCTATGACATTATAAAGCTTGTCGTTGAATACGGCGAGGGTGTGCTCTTGCTGGACCTTCTCAGCGAGGATAAACGGCCTGCCTTCCTCGCTAATCCATCCCTGGATGGTATCCACCTTGTTCAACGCAATAACGAACGGGGTCTTGTACTGCCTCAGGATGTGGATCGACTCGATGGTTTGGGGCATCAAGCCCTCCCTGATGTCAATGACCAGAATGGCGATGTCTGCCAGGGAGCCTCCCCTGGCCCTGAGGGTGGTAAACGAGTGGTGGCCAGGAGTGTCAATGAAAAGGAGGCCAGGGGTGTCGAACTTCTTATTGCCAATCAGTTGGTTGCACACCTTGTAGATATGCTCTATTGGAACCTCTGTAGCCCCAATGTGCTGGGTAATCGCCCCGGCCTCGCGAGCTTGGACGGACGTCCCTCTGATGCGGTCGAGAAGCTTAGTTTTTCCATGGTCTACATGACCCAGAACACTGACAACCGGTTGCCTTATCACCATGTCCGCCACCTCGAAATACGAATAAACTAAAGGGTTTGTGGAGAAAATGGTTTATCAGATCACTCGTAAAGCCACTTGTCGGAGGTCTTCTCGTAAGAGACAATCTCCTCGGGCCTAAAGAAGATGGAAATCTCCCTCTTGGCGGATTCGATGGAGTCGGAGCCATGGATGATATTCATGCCGGTGACCAAGGCGTAGTCGCTGCGAATGGTCCCGGGGGCGGCTTCGGCGGGATTGGTCTTGCCTATCATGGTTCTGCAGATAGACACAGCGTTCTCGCCTTCAAGCACCATAGCGAGAACAGGTCCAGAGGTGATGTAAGTGATCAAGGAGGAGAAAAAAGAGTTGCCTTTGTGCTCGCCATAGTGGTTCTCCGCGGTCTCTTTGGAGATGACCATCATCTTCATGGCGACAATCTTTAGGCCCCTCTTCTCGAAGCGGGAGAGGATCTCACCGCAGAGTCCGCGCTGGACTCCGTCGGGCTTGACCATAAGGTAGGTCTGCTCCATGGCCATGATCATTCCTCCTTCTTCTCGGCGGCCTTGAGCCTGGCAGCCTTCTCAATGGCAGCCTTCTCGGTCCACTCGGTGGTCCTGGCAATCCTCTTGAGCTCGATCATGTTCTTGTAGCACTTGTTGGTATCGAAGAACAAGATGGTACCGTCCTTCTTAATATACATCTTGCCGGTTCCAGGTTCGATGGAAGCGCCGCAAAAGGAGCATTTCCTAGTCGTATCTACCATAGGAATCACCTCATGCCGAGCTTGCGGGCCTCTCTGGAAGTCTCCCTGAGCATTAGAATGTCTCCCATCCTGACGGGACCCATGATGTTTCTTGTAATGATTCTTCCTTTGTCACGACCGTCGAGCACACGGACCTTGACCTGGGTGGCCTCTCCGGTCATCCCGGTCCTTCCGATGATCTCAACAACCTCCGAGGGGATGCTGTCTGTATCGATCATTCAGCTCACCTCAGTTCTTGAGCATCTGGACTGCCTGGGCGATTTCGTCGCAGAGGGCTTTGCCCTTCCCGACGTCAGTAATGGCGATAGATGCGGCAGGTTTATCCAGTCCGATGGCTTTTCCGAGCTCAATCTTGCTGGGGACATAGACATAAGGCACGTTCCTCTCATCACAGAGGGCGGGCATATGGGCGAGGATCTCCGGGGGCTCGACATCGGTAGCCATAATGACCATAGCGGCAACGCCGCGCTCAATGGTCTTGGTGACCTCGTTAGTTCCTTTTTTGATCTTGCCGCCGTCCCTGGCCATCTCGGCGAGGGAATAGGCTTTGTCGGAGAGTTCCTTGGGTGTCTCAAACTTTACAAATACAGACATTTCAATTACCTCTTTCAGACGCGCCAAAGCGCCTTCATCATTCATCGGCTCTTGGAGAGCAGTCCGATTAACTGGTCGTCGTATTTATAGTTGCCCGAGATGCAGTGCTTCCACTGTAACATCACCTGGCATGCCTCGAGATGATGACCTTGCGCTCCATGGGGGGCTCTTCCGACTTGTAAGCCGGCGGCTGACCGTCCACCTCCGACGGGCGACACATCTCCATAAGGATAATGGCAATGACGTACATCGCGACGATGTTCCTGGCCAGGACTATTAGCATACCCAGATCGCCTATTTCCCCGCTACAGTAGCCGACGTTATACGCAAAATTCAACTGGGTCAGCACCAACATCAAGACCATCGATGCCCACAGCCTCCTGCCGAACCCTCCTCTTTCGTACAGGCACAAGACGAACGCCACTGGCGGGATGATCCAGATCAGATACTGGGAGGAGAACACCTTGTTCATCACCATAAAAATCATCAACACCAGGATGACAGACAATTCCAAAAGCCTGAGGCTGCCCTCCCGCACCGTCCTACGAGCAGTGGCGAGATATGTGGCATATGCCAGCAGCGTTAGGGCAATCATAATCGGCATCATCGCTGACGCCACTATGTCTGGGACCGCCCCCATCAGATTGTCCGATCCGTAGCTGCCCTCCGCTGTAGCGGGTTGCATCCACACATCTATGAGTCCGAATATCGAGAACAGGTAGAGCAGCGATGCAGGGAACGATTCAATCTGCAGCGGGCGATTGGTATGGTACGACAAGAAGTTGGTGATCAGCTGCGGCTCGATGAGCCAGCAGACTGCCACAATGGTCATCTCGGCTATAAGGAAGCCGCAAAACGCGCCAAACGTACCGCGCCAATTTCTCTCGTGCAACAAGTAAATCAGATACAGCGGGAACACCACTGCGGGATAGAGTTTAGTCATGGCGGCTATGGCCAAGACCACCCCGGCCCAGAAGTAGCGCTTCGTGACGAAGAGATAGAACGACGCAAGCATGAGCACCGTCGGAAAGATGTCATACCTGTCGGCCACCAACTGAATCATCACCAGTATCAGAATACCGTATACAACCATCGCCCTTCTGGGGTTGTGGCCCAGCCTCTTGGCCAGCCTGGACACCAGCAGAAGCCCAACGACCATGAACACTAGGACCTCGGCCACGTAAGCAATGTTGTACGTCCAGGGAGTATCGCCGAAGAACCTCGGAATAACGAAGAACACTAGTGCGAACGGAGGATACTCCGTCACAGGGACCTCCCTGTTAAATAGCGGCTCGGCGTTCTTCCAGAAGCGGTCTCTCATGACCTCCGTCTCGACGCCTGTGACGTACACGCCCACCAGGAAGCAGATGCAGGCGATGAGGAACATCAGCGATATCGTTAGCTTGTACCGCTCCACGTCGCCGGCGAATTCGACCATGGTACCCCGTATGGGCTGGTAACTTAATCATTTTCATCATGAACCTCAAACGCCCGATGACCAAACCCGATCCTGGAGGACACGTTCAGGGAGTGGTCTTCAAGGTAGAGATGGACACCCGCAGACGCGATCACTGCGCCCAACAGGTCCGTAATTAGGTCGTCCATGGTGTCCTCGGCCCATATCGTATACGTGTTGCCAGTGACGCTATCAGTGAACCCCTCGATCATCTCCCAGATGCCGTCGAAGCTCAGGGTGACGAGGAAGAGCATCATGATGACTCCTGTGGTTCCCAAAGGTGACATGGTGCGTGGAGTAGGCCTCAATCAGGCATAGTTCGACGAACACGATGGCCGTCATGATCAACGATGACACCACATGCCCAAAGTTCCTGAACCAGCTGACGTTCAGGTAGAACTCATAGTGCGGGCTTAGGATATAGAAAAAGATGTTGATGTAAATCGCCGCGATGAGCACCGGAGACAGTGACATCAGGTTCAATGGCCTCAGAATCGTCACAACCAGAAAGATTAGCGCCCATACAAAGCATATGACCACAAGCTACTCTATCGGATAGCCCACGTCCAGGCCGGGAGTTATTTCCAGTACCGCAAACAGACAGATGACGCCCAGCAGCACCAGCGCCGTAATCATAAGGATCTACGCGACTCTCCTCTTTCTTACGTTCTGCTTCGCGTTCACTCCAGCTTCACCATCCCGTTCTCGTCGATTATCAGCCTGTTTCTCCTCATATGGTGGGAGACGAGCGGTCCAGACATAACTATGAATACGAATATGATCAGCAGTCTGTACAGGATGTACCCGTTGTCAATGATTTTGTAGTTTAGGTACTCAACCACGTAATCGGGTACCTGCATGCCCATCGCGATGAACGGGCTCAACCCGCGGACCACCGTCCAGTTGTAGGATGCCTCGGAGACGGACGTTGTGATGATGAATACGGAGAATGTCAATGACACCAGAGAGACGACGTGGGCGATAGCGGTGAGGTAGAACTAGACGAACTCGTACTCGCTCTCCCTCTCCACAGCCTGATCCAGGACGGTTATAGTGATTCGGTGCACACTAGCGTGAACACAGATGTCACGAGAATCAGCCTATTCATCTCCAGGAAGTAACGCTTGGACGCGATGATTCTGAACACCAGGACGAAGACGGAGATGACAGCCATGTTGCCCTCCAGCTCCTTCAACGCCAGCGACGCCGTTGCGATAACAGTACTGACTATTGCTCGGTACATTCAGTAAAGAACTTCCCATTTGTGGTTATATATTAATCAATTATTGAACACGTGCTAGTTTTCATTGAAAGATTTCCAGCCTAATTAGCCATGGCAACGAAACTACGAAAAACATACACGGCCTGACCGTGCGTAAAGAGGGAGGCAACTGACCGCAAAGGCGTCCGACAGACCGTTCATCATCATCGCATTGGCGATGGTGGCGGTGCTCGTAATCGGGGAGGTTATCGTGTATACCTCCGACTACACCAACTACTCGGCGGACATATTTATGGAGAGAGACATCGTGACCTTCAACATTTCGTCAAATGGCGCCAAGCCCTACACCGCACTGGTACTTGACAATGGCTGGTACGGGCCCATTGACAGGCTGTACATCTACCTCGACACCTCCTACCCCTTAAACTACAAAAATGTAGACGTGTCTATAGGAGCGCATGCCCTGAACCAGGAGTACTATGTGAAGCAGATTATTAACCTGCTGAAACCCCGCGGGTTCACCGATATCATGATCCTAAACGCCGCGGAGCTGACCGGGGCGCTGAAGGGTGACCTCGGCTCCAGGGCTTGCGGCACCGCCGGGCTGCTCGTTGTGTCTGGCGCCCTCCCGGACACGGTGTATACTGGCTCAGAGAATGACACCATCCTCGAATGGATTTCGGCGGGAGGCCGCCTGTATTGGGTCGGGAGCCTAATCGGCTCTTGCTATGCATCTCATGACAAGCTCCACCCCGTGAACGGTTACCAAGAGTTCCTCTTCGGGGCCGAGTGCCTGAACACGTTCGACGTTTCCACCGTATACGAGGAGGTCTCTGATAACGTCCTTACCTCTGCTCTGTCCCTCCAGAACAACGATATCAGGTACGGGGTGGACGTTAGTCGCCTCCCAGAGGGCACGGATAACCTGGAGATAGGATTCACCTCATCCGGGTATGTCAGCATAGCCGTGGTCCAGCACGAATCCGGGATGATCTACGTGTTCGGAGGGGACTATTCCCACTACCAGATATACGACGTTGTCCAGACCATCGCCGCCGGCGTGGGCCTGCAAACAGAGGTCAAAGGTTTGACTGAGGGCTCCGTAAACGGTCGGACATCGATATCTGTCGAGGGCATTGAGGGAACAAACATTTCTGCCTACGTTTACCTGGGCGGATATTACCCGGTCTTCGGAAAGTTGATCTGGCTGTGATGCTATGGAGCTTCAATTACCTCGTATGGACCGCTCCGGCATGGGCTTCCTATGCAGGAACGTGATCATCATACTGATCATCGGACTGGCCATCAGGTACGTCGTGGGGTTCTTCCTTACGTACACTTACGATGTCCATAGTTGGGCCCTGATCATATCAAACTTCGAGAGTGGCAACGGACTCTATGACGTGGCAGGTCACAATTACACTCCGCCCTGGGGTTATATACTCGGGTTCTTCTCCGCTATAGCTGAGGCCCTCGGACTAGACGTGTTCGGAGAGAGGCTCACCGAGGCCCTGCCAATCGAGGACTACGAGGGCTGGTACTACTCCGCCAGTGTGCCGACGGTGGCCTTTGCACTGTGTATCAAGACGATGTACTACATTGTGGACATCGCCGTGGGGTACGCCATTTTCTGGATCGTTAGGGAGCGTACCGCGGACATCAAGAAGTCGATCTTGGCCTTCTCTCTATGGTTTCTTTGCCCGTTCGTCATCGCCGTCGGCGGCATCGGGGGCATGTTCGACACCTTCACCGTACTACTCACGGTTCTAACCGTCATATTTCTGATGAGGGATAGGTACCTCCTGGCCAATATGTGCCTAGGGTCAGCGGCGCTGATGAAGATCTTCCCGGGGGTATTGATGTTCGTGATGTTCGCCTACGTTGTCCTAAAACACCGGGGTGACGGCAGAGCTCTACCATCCCTAGCGCAATCCTTCGTCGGGCTGGCCATCATGGTGGTGGTTCTCCTGGTCCCGCAGATCCTAGATGGAACCCTGCTGGATTGCTTCGGGTTCCTGGTGTCCAGGGCCTGGAACGGTATGGGGGTCGGAGATATAGTGACGTACGTAACGATCGCTGTCTACGCGAGTATACTCGTCATCACGCTGCTGCTGGCACACGAGATGGCTAAGGGCGACGGCCACGACCCGGACGGCACCCTGCTGACCATGCTCATGGTCAACACAGCGATACTATTCTTGTACCCGTCCACACCACAATACATCCTGCTCCTGGCGCCGTTCCTCATAATTCAATTGGTCACAATGGACGGGAGATACAGAGTGCCATACATCGTGTTTGCCGTGGGCACCACCATGTTCACCCTCGGCGGCAACGCTACCTTCCTAGCATCCGTGGCTGGTTTCACCGACCTGATCCAGATGAACACCGTCCTGGCTAACGTGGACTGGTTCCTTCGGCCCAGATTTATAGGTATTGCGCCGATCCACGTCATCTACTACAGCGGAGCCGTCCTGCAGTATGTTGGAACCCTGCTGACACTGTTGACATACATACGGTTGCGCAAGGATGAGCTGGAGGGCACCGTCTCCGTCGCCTAAGCGCCTATCACATTTATCTTGATTTCCTGCGACTTTTTATGACTACATCGGCGCTTAGGAATCGCATAGAGGGATTTCAGACCGAACAGCTTGTAGATTTCATTGCCTTTCTACTGGGGCTCCTTCAGTAAGATCACGTCGTTGTAGATCTTACACTTCTAGTTCCTCAGGTCCATCAGGACAGCGATCATGTTCGGTAACTTGTTTCTGGTCCTCTTTATCGGATCCTTCTTTATCT
>CAZIJM010000040.1:0-10130 GCA_964539695.1 uncultured Methanomassiliicoccales archaeon
CTGATCTCCTCCAATATCTCTATGGAAATTTCCCCGAAATATAGTACGTTACATACACAACGTACTATATAAATCCATCTTTCTCATAGTCCAAAATGATAAAAAATATGCACCCGTGACCCTCGAAAGAGGGTCACGGGGGTATAAACAGATCCATAAAACGGTTGAATCGGTTGGAATTCGTCTGAAAAGGCGTTTACCATACCCATTTATTCAGTGTCTTAGTACATCAACGTAGGAAACTTGTGATATAAAGAATTCTTCCCGGCGAAGAACCTGACGACCTCCCCCACGGGGTCGTCGGTGGGGATTGCGCCCACGTCTTTGGCGAACTTCGATACCCTGTAGTCCAGAATTACTGCGATGCCCCGGTCAGTCTCGGTCCTGATTAGCCTCCCGGTGGCTTGGTTGATCTTCCTGACGGCCGGGACTTGACTGGTATACAACCATCCTTTGCCCCTGCCGTACCTCTCATCGTATAGGTCGCTCATCGCCTTGAGCTCGTTTGATGGCGGAGGGTAGGGGACGCCGACCAGGATGGTCATGCACAATTCATCCCCAGGATAGTCGATCCCCTCGGTTACAGATCCGCCGATCACCGAGAAGAAAACCCCACCCCGCTCTGTCTTGAACCTGGCAAGGCTGTTGGCTGTGGTGCGCTGGTCGCTGTTCTTCTCCCAGTATAGCGGACGGCGGATGTTGCGCTCTAGGTACGGACGCATCATCTCCATGAACCTGTACGACGTAAACATCACCATGGTGTTTACTTTAGCGGCGTTACAGATGGTGGCGATCATACTCTCTAAGCGGTTTTGCATGCTCGGGTCTGCCTTCATATCCGCCTGCCTAGTAGTGAGGCCTCTGACATAAAGAACCCTCTTGTTCTCTGGTGGGAACGGCGACGGGTAGGTACGGAACTTGGGATTTCCGCCTAGCCCGAGAACCCTGGCGTACTGGTTCAACGGTCTCAATGTCCCGGACATATGTAGGGTACATGGCACCGAGTTGAGAAACCCAGAGATTTCCTCAGGGTCGATGCAGGTGGCACTGAGGTACTCTCCATCCTTCCCGGTCTTGATTGCCCTGACGAACCTTTCGGATCCAGATGAGAACCACGCCCTCATCAACAGGGCCAGCTCCTCCACGTGAGAAATCCGGTTCTCCCCGCTCTCAATCAGCCTCTCAGTCCTGGTCTCACCCAGATCCAAGAGGGTCTCCACCACCGCCTCTAGGTCAGTTCTGGACATACCGAACCGTTTCATCATCCTGTCCTCAATATAGTCGTCCTCGAAGACATGCTCACTCTCAGACAGCCCCAACTTCTCAGTGGCCGCGACGCGGATGCAGGTCTTGAAGAAGTTCAAGAATTGGTCCATGCGCACCTCCTCCCACACAACGGGATCCCTGAACACGGAGCACTCGTCCACAGCGTTGTCCACTAGCTCCCCGTCGATGATAAACGTCTCTTCGCTGCGGGCGGAGTCTAGGAAGTTGTGGGCCTCGTCGACGATGATCATCAGTCTCTTCGGGTCGCCGGCCAGATCCATGTTGACCATTAGGTTCTCGCGGATGTCCGGGTTCAGTATCTGTACGTACGGGGCAGCGACCACATCGACCCTCTTTAGCAACAACTTCTTCGCCTCGTACGGGCAGACACCCAGCTTCTCGCAATAGCGGTCCAGCTCGTCCGAAGATGGGACGTTCTCTCTGCAATACCTCTCAATGCCGTCAATCTCGGCCTTCAGGGAGTCATAGAACCTGCATCCGCCTACCTGCCTCCTGGTACTCCTGGTTCTACGGTCCTCACACATCATAGATAGCACGTTGGAGGGGATTTGCTCGAAGCCAGACATACTCCTGAACAGGGGGCAGGACTTGTTCCTCCCGGTGAGGGCGATACCGGAGACACTCTTGATCCTGGAAATTGCCCTGAGCTCTTTCATCACTGCGTCGGTCTGGGTGATGGTGCGGACCAGGTATACTATCCTCTTTCTAGCGGCCTTAGAATGCGCCAGCGAGGCTGCCAGGGATGTGACCGTTTTCCCGGTGCCGGTACCGGATTCGATAACCACATGACGCTCCTCATTCAGAAATGACGTTACGTCGGTGATGATCTCCAACTGGCAGCCCCTGGGCTCGTAGGGCATGTACGGAGCGTTCTTGATCTCAGACTCTACGGTCCTGAGCGCAAGCTTGTTCTTCCTCCCGACATCAGAGAGGCTGGACTGGTTGCTGGTCAACAGGCCCGAGGCAGTCATGCCGCATCTCAAGCAGTGGTTGGAGTTAGGGGCCAGTAGACTTTTGCATCCGGGACAGAAAAGACCTTGCATACTTGGTCAATCGGGGCACTGTAAATAAGCATTGGGCAGGTGGTCGAAAACGCTGAAACCCCCGGAGGGTGAGGAGGGGAGGGGGAATACTGCATCCAGTCAGCCAACGAACTTGTACTCATCGCCCTCGGCCTCGTACATGATCCCGCGCTCGTCCAGGATCTGCCTTATAGTGGAAATGTGCACACCCTGGCCAACGTTGAGGAACTGGTTTTCGATGACTGTTTTGCCATCATACTCGGCGGTAGGATGGAACCCCAGCGGCATGTGAGCCGTCCTAACCTGCATAGCATAGATATGGCCTTGCCTATCGAAGATGGGGCCGCCGGATTGCCCTCTTAGGCCCGGTGTGGACGTCTCCACGTAGACGCGGTCGTACTTCCCATCTTGGGTCTTCCCGAGTCTGAGCGTGCGAGTGTGGATACCCTCGTTGGGAAAGATCAAATCTCTCTCAGGGATCTTGGGAATCCTGAATGCATTAGCGGCCTGGTCGAAGGTGGATTTGATGTCCATGAAGGAGTGACCCATACGGCAAACACTTGTTCCGGGCCTGAGGTTCGCCGGGTCTTTGAGGACAGGGTACTCCCTCACCCAGGAAGGGTTGAAATTTTCGAGCCTCCCGACCGCGATGTCGATCTGCCTGTTGACGAACACGTTCGTGATGCGCACCTGGTCCCATCCCCACCAGAACGAGTGATTGGTGATATAGTTTGGGTCCATCTTGATCTCCATGCCTAGTGATCCGGGGCGGGAGGCGCGAGACTCATTGAGCTCCCGGATCTCCTTCATCTTGTTCTGGTCGGTCTGGAATTTTATGAAAGTGTCGTAGATGTGGCCCGCTGTGACGATCCATCCCTCGCGGTTGAGGACAATGAAGGTGCCGCTCCCCGTCGTGACGGACCCGTCATGGAGGCGGATGGAGGTGATGACGGGTTTCGTAAACTCGGAGACCTTCTGGCAGGCGCCTGCGAACATGCCAGGTCTATCGCAGATTGTCTATATAACGAGTTACCGGGGCCTGTCAGTTGTGGCCGAACGCCTTGTGGTAGTTGCTGCCCATTTCTTGGAGATGCATCATGTACCCCACCGACGACCCTCCCGCCAGTAGCTCCGATCGTCCATCCAGCCCCATCCTTACCGAACGCCCAGCACAGCTCTATGCAGTCGCACCCCTCAGACCCTCGCCTCCAAGCCTCCTTGCGGGCCTCGTCCACGTCCTTGACACCCACGAGGACCTCCGCGCTGCCATTTAACCTGGTCTCGAAACAGTCCCCAGGGTGCCGTTGGTGAATATAAAGGTGAATCTCACCGTTCCCATTTGGCTCCCACGAATAAAATTTTGTCACTCTTTCGACCGACTGGTCGCACTCCTAATATATGGCCGCCCGAATGTACTTGCGCTGACATGATTTCGAAAGAAACCCAGTACAAGATCTACGCGGGCACGCGCAAAGAGGACTATACCGGATGGGAAAAGGTGGACGTGGACCCCGATGAGAGCGAGGACCTAGACTTCTGGTCCCTCAACCTGGGCAACGGCTACTTCCTGGACCGGGTAACCAAGAGGGTCAGGGGGGTCTTGAGAACCCGCAGGGTCAAGTTCAACAGTATCCGCAGAGACCGTTCCATTGAGGACCCTGACGGTGACTACAAGGACATGGACCTGAACATCCTGTTTGACGTGGAGATCAAAGTATCCAACGACGCCATCAGATTCGACGGGAGGAATAATTCCTTCATCTTGTTATCTAGGGAACCTATTGACTGGGACCAGTTCTCCGAGGGGGTTCCCAAGTTCGAGGACTCCGAGGACGAGAAGAACTACGCCAGCTTCTATTCCTGATCTAAGGTTTAGCCTGCAGCATCCACACCCCCGTATTATATCCGCTCCGTCGGCGAGTACCCCCATGAATGCAGCCGACGCGAGCGTAGCACTGGAAGAGTCGGCCTCTAAAGTCTACCAGTACATCTCTGACATGCAGTTCACCACCGACCATCTCCAATAGTATTGGTCACGAAGGTCTCAGTATGCAACGTGGATGAGAGATACACTATTCCGCATTTCAACAACCCGGTTTTCGAACCCAGTAGGCTGATGTTCATGATTTGCGACCGCGTTTTACAGATGTCCAAGTCAGGCTTCGACTGCTACGACGAGATCTCCATGACTGTGGTGGTACACCCCGGGCGGGAGGCTCTGGACACCTGGCGGACAGATGGATGGAGGTCCTGGTAATGACCGATGTGAGGTTCATGGTCGCCACCGTGAGCACTTCTACCACTGCTATAGGCAGATCCTAATCCTCCCTGAATCCGACCTCGTCTCGGCCGTGTCTAGGTTCCCAGAAGGCTCAAAGCCCTCGGACCAACAAAGTAGGGCTTTGACATCATCCTGAGCAACAGGATGTACTATATCTGGGGCGCCCCGGAAACGGGGAAGACACAGTTCGTCTTGATCACATGCATACGAGCCTGCGTGGACATGAGGCAGAGGGTGGCAATGTTCGTGCTGACGAATAACTCCATAAAGCAGGTCCTCAAGGGGATATTCTCCACCCTTCCGGAGGGCAATCCTCTGAAGGAGTCAGTGGTCAGACTGGAAGTACCCACAAAGAGCTTTTTCGCGGAGCATCCCAAGATGTGCGAGAATTGTCATGCCCAGAAGAGGGTTGCCGAGTGCCTAAGGTCCCTGGACTGCATGGAAGAGGTGATGTACGAAAGGGCCTACGATTGTCAGTAGCAAGAGATCCTGGACATCCTGCACGCCTTGAAGCATTTCCTCAAAGATCCCCGTGGCAGAGTGATACCGGTCGATCATCCTGAGATCGGAACCCTCCTAGAGGATCTGATGCCGCTACTGAAAGCCCGTCCGGAGACAAAGGACGTCGCCGGATCGTTGGACAACACCGACCTGAGGGAGACGATGGAGGAGATCATCCGGTTGATCTACAGGCGACAACACCGCGTCGACCTGACAACACCGCTTCGGTCAGACCTCGCAAGGGTCCTGGACACTTTCATCTATAGAAATAGGATGACTGGGTCGACTGATGCGGGACTTGGAGATCCTTTGTATAGATGCCATCTGCAGACACAGGGACAGGCACAACAACAAAAAGGAGGCCAGGGCCGTGATCGAGTTCCTAGGGAGAAAGAGAGAGAACCACGAACCATCGAGCGTGTTGTTATTACCCCCACACGGTCCAGTTCACACTGATCCGTAAAACGGTGGGCCGCAGGTACCGCGACAGCTGCATGACGGTTCACGGCTTCCAAAGAAAGGAGTGGACGCTATGGTACTAAGCGTGATGGACAACAGGATGGCGTAAAAAGACGTCCCCACTGAACTTTATGAGCTCCGAGACGACCACCGGCCTGAAGATCATAAACACGGCCGTGTCCCGGGCGAAGAGAGGTTGGTGTACGACTAGGGTTCTGATCCGGCTATGACAGGGAACGATAGGCGGACTCTTTCGGGAGGTTTCCAGGGGGGGGGGTGAGTCTCAATCATCAATGCTGAGAGTTTTCTTAATCTGCCTTAGCGTCTCCTTAATCTTGCCGACATTAATTCTGATGCTGGAGATCTAGCTCCTGAGCGCCCTGGCGTCAGTCTCCAAGGTCTCGATCCTGCCCTGGAGTTTGAAGTAATCCGCGGATGCGGACTTGATCTCCGGGGCCTTCTCGGCCTTGACCCTCATCCCCTTCACCTTCAACGAGGGTGTACCTACAGTACCTCAGCGAAAAGGCCAACGTAAAGAGCTTCTACTTTTCGTCATTATCGTCATTCATGTCGGCCCAAGCATCTTGATCCCAATATCCATAAGCTAGTCGATGGCCGATTTGATCTTCACCGTTAGATTCTTCAAGATCTCTCGGGGCAGACCTCCGCCGCTGAGGCCTGCCATGGGGCGCCTCAAAGGCGGGTCCCTCTATGTACACGTTGGCGTTAAGGTTCCTGCCCACGTCTGGCACGTTCGTGCCGGCGGTAATAAAGAAATCCTCGATCTCCCTCCTTCTCCTGAACAGCTCCCCGATCTTAGCCTCGATACCGAGCACCTCGTCCGCCTTCCTGGCGGCCTTCACAAGGTCTGCGAGCATCGTCTCGCGAAGTTCCTGCAGACACCTCCCAAGCCTCCTGGTCTCGGTATCAATGAACCTGAGCTCGCGCTTGTATTTGCTGCTAGGCATTTCAGTCCCTCTTCTTCTTTTCTTTTTGCTGCCGTTCTTGTCCTCCCCATCGGGGTTGGCCAGGGCCCTGAATGTGTTGTATAAATAATCGTCGTAGAAGATGAGCTCGCCGAGAGCTTCCACTGCGTACGGATCGTCCAAGAAGAACTTTATCATTTTCTAGGACTTCAGAACCGTCTCCCCGATGTCGTAGCACATCATCTCCACGACCTCGTTACAGTACTCGGCATGAACCTCATCTGCCTCGAACTCTTTCTTCAGGTCGTCGGTAGAGAGACCGTTAATATACTAGTCGTACTTCACAGGGCACTCGACGATGTTCTCGAGGTCGAGGCTCAAGCCCTCCAAAAGGGAGTCGTCGTTCTTCATGTCAGCGAGGACGGTGATGTAAGTAATCACGTCAGCCTTAATGTAGTCGATGAGCTCCTCTTGATCCTGTCCTCCCTTTTGAGGCGCTTCTTCCTCTTCTCGAGGTCCCCGAACTCCATCTTCTTCCTATCGATAGCGGCCATGATAATTTGGATCGCCTCATTGATGATGTATTCGCTCTCCATAGATGAGTATGAACGATGCGACCATTTAATAGCACATCCGGGGATTGATATTTAGATGCACCGTCCCAAGCGAACTGTGTCCACAGGATACGTCCACCCACATGCTGACGTATAAATGCCTTTTCTAATACTCTGTCCAACATGAAACCTGTTGAAAATACCTATCTACCGCTCCTCGAACTAAAGACCTGCAACGGACGTAGTGACACCCAGATGTAGTATTTGCTGGGCAGGCACTACTACGAGAGTGACGGCGGGAGACGGGCCTGTCTAAGGCCGTCCCTTTCTTTAAGGCGTTCACGGAATGGGAAACGCTGTTTCGCAGTACACTTACGGCTATATGTGCTGTTTCAGCATTGGCGTGCTAGAGGACAAAATCTCGGCCATCGGATGGTATAAGAAATCAGCCAACTAGGACTATACCGAGGCTTAGTACGGCCATGGGTACACGTGCGCATCAGGCAGGGCATCAAAGTCAACAAGATGGAGATCTCCAAGTGGTACCTTCTAGCGGCGGACAAGGGTCGTGCCGCACCAAGTGTAACCTTAAGAATCTATATTTCAACGGCTTGGAAGTGAAGTACTACAAGGCGGAGACCGCCAGCTGTACCGCCAAGCTGCATCCCGGGGAACCTAGACACCCTCTTCAACTCCGACAGGATTTACGATACCGGGAACGGCGTGGAGAGGGACAACTCCAAGGCGGTAGAGTACTACAGTATGGCCGCGGAGTATGGGAACGCCTAGTCACTGTACACCCTGGACATCAAGCACCTGACCGGGTCCAGCATTACACAGAACGAGGTCTTGGCAGCAAAGATGCTGACCATGTCCACCCAGAGGGGCAATAGTGAGATCCAGTACGCCTAGGTACCTTGTACTATAGAAGTATTGGTGTGGAACGCAACCTATCAACGGTCGCGAAGCTCTTCGTGTCCTCCGCCCGCAGATGGAACGAGATGGTGATCTACCATTCGTCACTGCTATACATAAATGGCGAGGGCGTAAAGCAGAACAACCGCAAGGCAGTCGGTCTCCTCAAGCTGGTTGTCGAACTGGGAGAGCCTGAAGCAATCTCCCTGCTCGAGACTATCGAATGAGATTTTCAGAACTTTGTGTCTCTGGGAATCATCTGCAGTTTCTGACCGCAGAACGGGCAGGCGTATAGCACTGCATCCATGCCGTCCTTGTCTTCCCCCAGGAGGGCGGGACCTTGCATCGTCTCTGTGAACACGATGTTCTGGGCCAGGAGTTCGTCCAGCATCCTTTTGCAGCATGCAGCCTCTACGTCCACATCGGAGATCTGGAGTTTCAACAGCGGCCTAGCGCGGAGCTTTCTGTTCCTCTCCTCGGTCAAGATGCCGTCTACCCTCTCAGCATCCACTTCAGCTCCTGGATACCCCATCGACGCGGCGTAGGCCAGTAGCCTAACGCACTTCTGGAGATCCTGCGGGACGCCCAGGCCTTTCTCGTACATCAGGCCCAGATGGTAGAGCGCGCTCGGATCTAAATTGTCAGCAGCGTCGCTGAGCAGCTGCAGCCCACGTCCGATGTCGGGTTCTGTGCCATCGCCGGAAACGTACATGATTCCCAGTTCCCTCATAGCAGGAACGACATTCTGGGCGGCCGCGCGGGCCATATATTCAAAGGCCTTCTTGGCATCCCTGGGTTCGTCGTTCCCGTAGAGGTAGATCAGACCTAGCTGGTACTGAGACTCTGCATCCCCCTGCTCTGCAGCTTTGAGAAGAGCGTCAGACTTTGTCATAATATCGGCCGTGTATTGTCGACATGATAAAAGGATTCTCTGACCTCCTTCACGGCTGTCGGAATCTGGATCTTGATGGAGAGACCAGTCTCATCCAAGAATAGAGTCAAGTATTCCGAGCATCTCTGCGACCCTCTCCACATTGTTGTCGGAAGTCATCCTAAGCCATTTCTTCGCTTCATTTTCGTCTTTGCCGGTCCAGATACCTTTTATGTAGCAGTACTCGATCATGTGCATGGCTGTGAGAACGATCTCCATTGCCGCCTTCAGGAACCCCTCAAAAATTCCTTCTTCCTGGGTAGGTTAGACTTCAAGCACAGGTATCCCAGGCACTACATAGCGAGTGCGTTGCCCTCAGTGGTACCTTTGGAGTACCACTTCTACATCTCCCGGAGGTCAACATTCGTCCCTATGTCAAACTCACAGCAAACCGTGATTTGGAATACAGCATTCACGTTACCGGTCCTAGCGGCCGTGATGTACAGCCTATGGGCTTCTTCTCGTCTTTCGGGACGCCCAAAACCTTCTAGAAAAAATACGCGAGGAAGTCCTAAGCTCCTGATTGTCACGATTCGCCGCCAGGTGGAAGTACCTGGCGGCCTCTAAATAATCTTGCCATACAGAAACACCGTCCATGTAGGTAAGCTTTATGTAGAGCTGCGCATCGGAGATCCCGTTTATAGTCGCCCTGATGGTGTCAATGCCCGCGTACTCCCCCTCCATAGATAGCCTGACCTCAGCGCCATCATCTCAGTCTGGCCGGTAGCCACAGCCTTCTCTAGGAAATCGTACCCTATGTCTTCGTCTTTGTCCCATCCGAAGAGGTGTGCCAGGCCAGAGTATGAAGACCGTTAAGATCCTTCCCCCCCCCCCCCCCCGTCCGCGAGGTTCCTGACTTCTTCGATGTTCAGCTCAACTTGCTCATCCAGGCTGTGGAAGACGAAACCTCTCTCCTTCGTGATGAGGATTTATTTGGTAGTAGTAACCCGTTGCTGCTCTACTTTAATTACAAACTTCGTGAACAGCAACAGTGAGAGGAAATCGACAATACAAATAGACGATTATTCAATACGAAGAATGGTCACCAACAGTGACTGTGAGCAGTAATACCGTGAAACAACCGAATGGGAGACTGGCAGTTAATCCGCCAGTCGTTCTCTCACACCACCCACCGTACGGCTTCGTAGTGGACTGTTCAAACACTTTGCTTCTTCTCCCTCCATCTGTCGATCTTTTTAAACAGGTTGTCACTGGTGGCGATGTCGAAGTAATTCACCTATTTGCACAGATAAA
>CAZIJM010000041.1:0-9943 GCA_964539695.1 uncultured Methanomassiliicoccales archaeon
GTTCTACATATATGATCAGATACAAATCTTCCATGACTGGACAATCATGATGGTCTTTGGGGTGTAGTTACCCATCCTTAGGCCTTTGTAGAACCATGAACTCTCTATCCTAATGAGGATGTTAACAAACCTATCCGAATCCCCACCGAAGTACGTCTAAATCTCTGCGCTAGTTTTATTTATCGTGGTACGATTATGCAAAATGTGGCACCCCTTGAAAGTTTACATCTTTGGTGATGCCACACTTTCTCAAAATTTTATTACTCCTCAGGCATTGGACGAATGTTTTGTATTTTGACGTCATAGTAGGGCTGCTTGATGGACAGGCCTCTCCTACCTGTATCCTTACGAACAGCTTCTTGTCGATCCCTGCGAGAACGCATCCTGCAATAGGGGTCAGTATCAGATAGACTAGGACAATTCACTAGATGTCGCTCATAGAATACTTCCTGTGATTGTGATGATTAGCGTCACGATCACCACGAAGATGATAACCTCATCGATGTGTCCAATCCTCTTTCACCAAACCATTCTTCCATGTACAGTTGCAAAAGGTGACATCCACGGTAGCCTCTATGGATCCGGTGTAGGTGCTGTTGTCGATCCCGTCTCAGACAGGTAGTTAGAGACGACCCTCCTCTTGGTCCTGCCGAAGAACAGCAAGAAGATGAGAATCAGAACGATCAGCATGACAATTAGGATGAACGCGTTGCCAATTTCCAGTAACGGGACCATGCTCTCGTGGAACATCTCGAAAGTGCCCTTGATCCAGGGCACTGCGATGTGCTTGAATATCGAAGAGTTAGTGCAACCATGACGCCTAGCAGCTACACGTGAACAGTTATCTGCGCTGCCTTCAGTATGCCGACTACCGCTAGGAGGGCGACGACAAGCAAGAGTATATACTCGCTGGTGTCCCCGGCCAGCAGGCTCTCCATCTCCATTGAGATGCGAGCACCATGAGTGCGGCCAGAAAGCATATACCCCCTATACTAGGTTAAACATCAGTGGCCTGAAGGAATTGTTCACAGCTTCCAGGGTTTTCATGAACCCGATCAATGCAAAAGAGCACAGAGTCGTGATCTCCCAGAAGAAGAACATCCCACCAGATCGTTGGACAGGACGATTCCCGAATATGACGCTCAGGAAAATGAACAGGAGGGGAACCAGGGTCTCCTGTCCTTCTCATCCTTGTGGTGCTCCTAAAGTCTTGCATGTACCCGACCGCGTAGACACAAATCAGGATGCAGATCACACCTATGAGCATCATTATTTAGATGGTCGTCTGTGTACAGTCCTTTTTCCACCTCTATGTTCTCCTTGAGGACGAATTCGAAGTACAGGAACATACACAGATGCACTAACCCAAAGGATACTATGTACTTATTGTGCTTGATTTCCAGACATATGATAACGAAGCCCAGAATGATTATCGCCGCGGCAATCTTTGCGATTATAGTCCTCGTCTTGTCGTTGCATACGACGAAGAGGAGGCATACCACTATAAACGGTACGATTATCATGAATATAATATCTCATGAGCTTTACATCGACCTGTTTGTTATTTGATCGATATTTAAACTTCTATAAAAGCATCATTCTAATACCATCAAAGTATCCCTGTGGAAGTTTGATGATTCGAAAGCTCTTCCAGCACCTTTATTAATACTGTTAAAGAGGATACCGAACGTATGGATGGATATGTGGGTCGCTCCGCGGAACTGAAATACCTTGAGGATATCTACAAGAAAGTCCCTGTAGCGTGCGCGATCTACGGTCGCCGTCATCTTGGTAAGACCGCAATCCTAAAGGCGTTCTGCTTCGACAAGCCCCACCTGTACCTGTCTGGTGTCAGCGGGCTCAAGAAGGACAACATCCGGGAGATTTGCACGAATCTGTCCAGGTTTCACGGGAAGGACATTCGCTTCGACGACATCATAGACCTCTTCCCCATTCTGAAGAAATTTTGCGGAAGGAAGAAGGTTGTGGTGATCATCGACAGGTACTCCGACCTCATCGGGAATTTCCCCGAGTTCAACTCGTACCTGCGCTCCTTCATGAACCGTGACTTCCTGGACACCAAGATCATGCTTATAGTCTGCGACAACGACAGTTCCATCTTTGGCAGGTTCTACTATACCATGGACTTAAAGCCTATGAGCTATTTGGAGTGCAAGGGATTCCATCCCGACTACACACCCCTACAACACCTAACGGCTTATAGCATCGTCGGGGGGACGCCGGCGTACCAAAAGCTGTTCTCCGGCAATCCAATGGACGTCATTCGCGACCAGTTCTTCGACCATATGTCAGTATTCTCGCTGGAGGCGGAGGGCCTGATAGTCTCCGAAACTGAGGCCAGTAACGCCTGCGTGAAGGTCCTCTCGTCCATGGCGTCCGGGGCGGAGAATGTCAAAGACATAGCCGACCGCGCCGACGTCAGCAGCTCCTTCTGCATCAAAATGCTGGAGGACATGGAGCACAAGGGGCTGATACAAAAGGAAGTCTCCTCGGGTATGTCCCGTAGGGCAGTGTACACCATCAGCAGCAACATCATCCGCTTCTTCTACGAGGTCGTGTATAGATACACCCACATGGTGGAGTTCGAGACCTCTTCTGACGCCTTCGACATGGCCAGGTGTGACATCGACGCCTACGTGGAGCGCGGGTTCAAATCTGTGTGCATGGACTATGTCACTTGTAACTACAATTACTCATTTATGGGCAAGATCCGCAGAAAGGACGACACCAAAAATTCTATCATAGATTTTGTCGCATCCGTCAACATCAACAACGTGAGGAGGATTATGGCCGCTAGATGCAGGCTCTTTGGGAACCCGTTCTCTAAAGCAGACCTGGACGTCTTGATGGAGAGGTCCAAGAAGGTGGAGGGGTCTAACAAGCTGTACGCCATGTTCTCCGGCACAGGGTTCGATAAGGATCTTGTCGATTACACTAAGGGCAACGCCAACGTCGTTCTCCTCACCCTGGACGATATCTATCGTGACTGATCGCCCCCGCTATGTCATAGCCGTAGACGCAGAGATCACTAGCACTCGCTGCATGTTCTTCGGGCACGGGGACGAGGTGCTAGCAATTTCCCATAGGGACCTTCGTCAGGTCTATCCCGGGCCGAACATGGTCGAGTACGGCGCCTCCGAGATCAAGAACCTATGCCTCACGACCGTACGCGAATGCCTATTCGCGCCGAGCGTGAACCCGTCGGACTGCGCCGCCATGGGCATCACCAACCAGAGGAGACCGTCGTGGTATAAGATGCAGTCACCGGGGAGCCTTTGTGCAACGTCATCGTGTGATAAGACCGCAAGATCCACGGGTTCTGCCAGGAGCCTCAGGACCGGCGGGTTTCTGCTAATGAATATGGACCACTTGCCGGAGATGACAAGCAACAAACTGCTCAGAACCATGACATGGGGCGCCACGGTGCCACTGAGTACATGCTGAAGAGCTTCGTCTACATCACTGGGGCGGCTATCCAGTGGCTGAGGGACAAACTCCATATCGTAAAAGGAGTCCGCGGAGATCAAGAAGATAGCCGAGATAGTGAAAGATGCTTGCAGATGCTACGTCATCCTCACCTTCACAGGCCTCAGTGCCCCCATTGGACTAGAATGCCAGGGGGATAATCATGGGTCTAACCAGGGGCACCAACCGCTGCCATATCGACCGCGCTGCCCTGGAGTCCATAACTTTCCAAACCAATGACGTGATCTGTACCATGGAGACGGATTTCGGTATAGTCATGAGGTCGGTGAATGTCGACAGAGGGGTCACATCGATGGGTTCTTCTACCAGTTTCTGGCGGCATAACCTGCATGAAAGTAGAGCACCTCAGGTACATAAAGTCAACCGCGTTGAGGGCGACATACATGGCTGGCCTGACAGTGAGGTTTTGATCTAATCGGGACAACCTAAAGGACAACTGGAGCCCAGATAGGATGTTCGTCCCGCGCATGTTCGAGACTGAGAGGACGAAACGCATAGGGGATGAAACCGTGCCGTCAGATGCGCTAGGTTCTGGTCCGAGGACGGTTAATAGCGTTGTATACATCCGTTGATTCACTATCCGATTCACATAAGGTTCTAATATAGGCGGAGTAACCGGAGGAGCTTCTACTGCTGCCAGGCTCAAGAGGTTGAACGAGGATGCTAAAATCCTCATCCTCGAGCATACCTGCTACGTTTCGTACGTCAACTGCGGGCTCCCCTACTAATGGGAGAGGTCATAACCGATAGGAAAAGCTCACCCTGCAGACCTCCAAATCGTTCAAAGCTCGCTTCGACATAGACGTTAGGGTCGGGAACTAGGCGGTTTCCATAAACAAATCCACCAAAAAAGTAAAGGTTAGGAGGCTAGACGACAGCTCGGAATATGACGAGCTATACGACGTCCTTATCCTGTCCTCGGGTACCAGGCCCTAGTCCCGGACATGTCTGGCACGGACGACCCGAGAATTATGACCATGCGCACAGTGGAAGATACCCTGGCCATGCGCAACTTTATCACCGAGAGGAAGTTGTCCAAAGCAGTGATTGTGGGCGGTGAGTACATGGGCCTGATGGTCGCCAAGAACCTGGCGGGCATGGATATAAAGGTCACGCTGGTCCAGCACCCTAACTACGTCCCCCCCCCCCTTGAACAGGGACATGGCCGCCGATGTTCACCACCGCATTAGGGCAAATAGCATCAAGTTCCTCCTGTTGGAGGCCGTCACCGGCTTCAAGACTGATGGGGACCTGAAGGTGAATTTCCGTAGCGGACGTGTCCTGGAGACCGACATAGCTGTGGTGGCTCTCGATATCGTCCCCGAGACCCGCCTCACGTCTGCGACTAAATTCGAGACTGGGGTCAAAGATACAATAGTCATCGACGTGCATATGCACATCTCCGACCTCAGCATCTACGCCGTCGGGGACGCGGTCCGGGTGAGGGGATTCGTTTCCTGGATAGATGCAGTATTATCACTGGCGGATTTAGCCAACAGGCATAGTCACATCGCCACCGACAACATCTACGGGATCCCCAAATGAGTACAAGGGATCCTAGGAATCGTCCGTGATCAAGGTCTTCAACATAGCCGTAGCCACCACATGCCTCGATGAGAAGATCGCGTCTGTGGTTGACATTAACTACGACAAGGTCTACACGACTCCGCATCCCACGCCACGTACTACCCGGCGCGGTGAACGTATCCGTGAAGACATTGTTCGAGAAGGACACCGAGAAGATGCTCGAGGTACGGATCGTCGAACACAACAAGGTGGACAAGCGCATTGACGTCATCGCAACAACTATCCGCGCCGGCATGAACTACAAGTTCTTGGAGGAGCTAGACCTAACCTACGCGCCCCTGTACTGCTCCACCAAAGACCCAGTCAATATGGCGGAGTTCGTCAATAGACAACGTGATTAACAGCAGGATAAAACAGTTCTTCTAGAACGAGGTGGACGCCATCGCCTGGGACCTGTCTGCCACTGTTGTGAACGTTCACACCTGAGCGAGTACGGACGAGGCATATCGAGGGCTCTGCGAACATCCCTATAGACGAGATCAGGGACAGGATGGGCGAAATCCCCAAGAACAGACCCGTCCGCTTGATATGCCACAGCGCCCTTTGCGACTACATAACGGAAAGATCCTGACGCAAAATGACTACGACTGCAGACACCTGGCAGGGGGCTTCCGTCTATACTCATCTGTAGTGGAAGACATCCAGATGTGGTCCCCGACGACCCGCCTTGTAGTCACTCGCTGGAGATCACCATGGCGGAGATCTCCAGCTCTCCAAGGTACACGACCATGGTGTTGATCAAGTCTGAATCGGATTCAATTATGTCATTTCGATTCTGGAGGCCGCTTATGAGCGTTGCAGGGGAAAGTCACAGAAAGGGCCGGTGTATCCGTGAGAATCTGGCACGTCCAGGAGAAACCGAAAACTCACGCGCGCCACATCGGCGCTCGACTAGATATGCCAGCGTTCACCGTATCAGTCAGTGATGTCCAAAAAGGGGGTCACAAAGAGAGATGGTGGGCCTGCCTGGATTTGAACCAGAGTCGATGGCTCCCAAAGCCACAAGTATACCAAGCTAGCCCACAGGCCCACGATGTATCGATTGCAGACACGTTATAAAAGCGTATCCACTCGGTTCTCCCAGGGCAATCTGGGGCTCAGAAGCTTGGTGATAAGCACCGGATCAACGGACGACAAAGTGTCACCGTGCCCGAGGATCCTCATTGTACCCAGATCGATCTCCTTGCCTATACCAGACCTCCCGGCCTCCTTAGAGAGCATCTCCGCGGCATCAGTGTACTGGCGCGCGGCGATGACGTTCCATCTACCGTTCCTGATGAACGGGTCCCCATAGGCATTCCTCCTCCACTTGTCCAGAAACGACCTCGATTTCACCCATACAGGCGGGCCCTGGTGGAGATGCGCCTCCAGGAGAGTGTCCCTCTCTAGCTCGAACACCACTGTCAGCTTCCTGTTGTCCATCTTGTGGACGGCGCGGAGGACGCAGAATCCGTGCTCATCCAGCTTCCTGGTCAGAGCGGTCTAGGTTTTCCACAGCTGGGAGTGGAGGTTATCCTCGATGACGTTCGGCCTGCCGAACTCCACGGCTAACAGCCTGCTCCTGTGCCTGCACAAAAGGTCCACGAGAGTGTCCATAGGCAAAGAGACCCTATCACGGGGGAAGAAAAACTCCATACGGGGCTCCGAGATGTATGCGTTGGCGGCGACTATGAACAAAGAAAGAGTGTCCAGGTGGACTGCAGACGCGACGTTCCTGCGATTGTCCACAGGGTCGTAGACAATGAGTGGGGCGTCCATTGCCGGCCCGGTTCCCTCGATCGCTAGCGTTTTCCCCGGCTTCCATCCCTTGGCGTCGTTCAACAAGGCACGGAACGTGCCGTATCTGATTATCAGGAGCTCACAAAGGTATCCGGAAAACCCCCTAAAGTCCTGTTCCGCGCCGTAGACCCCGATGCCCTTCATGAACTTCTTCAACAGGCGAACCTGGTCCCTCCCGGCATCGTCTAGGCGGGACATAATGAATCTAGTGTGGAATGGGGTACGATCCACTGCACTCTTCAGGTGCTCGGTGTTGTCGATGCGGAAGCACGGGACCATGTCTACTTCGAGCCCCTCGAAGATCCCCCTAGTATAGGGGTGGTCAGAGAACACACGCTCGCCGTGGAGGATATCCTCCCCAGCCTTCAGACTGATCCTCTTCATGTCCTCCTCGGAGACTGAGTCCGGGAAAATTAGGAACAGGTCCAAGTCCAGATCGGAAAGAAACGTATTCTTGGGGAACGACCCTGCATACCTGGCCTCGACCTCGATTCCGTGGGATGCTATGTAATCCTCGACCATGGCCTTCAGGCGGTCCGCGCGCTCCTGTATGGAAACAACCATTTCGGGGGACGGGACGATCATACCTAGAACTTTCTCCTCGAGGTCCATGCAGCTCGGAAAAACCGGCATCTTATTTATGTTATGGGAGACGCGTCGAACGGCGATCGCTATCCGAAGTGCCTGTTGAACCCGGACAGGTCCGGGACAGGGATGTCATCGTCAGGGGCACGTTTATGCTATCCATAAACGCTGCAGCAAACAATGGTAGTGCCTGATACCCTTGTTATCGGTAAAGATGTTTCTAGTTTCGAATACCATCCCATCGATTTTAAATTTCTTCATGGATTTATTCAGTAATTTCACGTCCTTCTTCCCGGTCTTAACTTCTAGGGCTGTCGCCCTGCTATCGACGGTGGTGACAAAGTTCGAATCCATTCTTTCGCTTCCAGGCTCGGATTTCTTGTAGTAATACAGTCTCTTCCCCTACAAATGGAGTGTGCATGTCACCAGGTTCTCGCCTATGGCGCCGCTGCTAACCTCAATCCTGCCCCTCAGCACGTCAGACGGGACGCTGTCATTGTACATCGACATTAGGAGTCCCGTGTCCAGTAGGTATAGTTTAAACCTCGGTTAGGCGGCGTTTTGCTTCAACGGGAAGCGGGGCTGCTTGACGCAGTCGTAAATTAGCAAGAGATAGGTCTGGTTAAACTAGTTCAATGCGTATCCGAAGTATTTATAGCCGACATCGTACCGGAGATTGCTATTTACATTCGAGTACACATAGACCTTATTGTCTTTGGACAGATGGACGACTATGAAGTCGAAGTACCTCTTAACCTTGTCCTCCTGATCATAATGCGTGTAGCTCCCAATGTTGTTCTCGTACTCACACAGAAAGTCCTTCTGGACGTGTCTGACGGTGTTCTTTACATCTTTACGAAACAGCTTACTGCCTCGGGCATGCCTCCGACTACCGTGTACCACTTCATGTACCCATACATCGAATCCAGCATCGACTCGTAGATGGGTTTCATCCTATGTATGCGGTCCTTTACATAATCTATGACCTTTTCGCAGCTCAATTGCTTAAAAGAATTTCTTGAAGTTCATGGGGTGCTCATGTTCTCCTTAAAGCCGACGGAAACCGATGCCGTGTCCTTAGTTGCAGTCCGAGGAAGAATCCTGACGTCATAACATCGAAATCAACCATCCTAAAGAGGGATTTGAGCGTTCCGCAAACGTTGAGGTAATTCCGAATTTCGTCGAGGAAGACCAGCGTGTCCCCAAGATAAAATCTAATCCGATAGTATTGCACGGTTATCTTCAGCAAGAAGGATTCGGAATCCGGATTGCCGTCAAAGATTCCCCTGGCTTCGGCGTTCGCACGAAGGTCTGTGTACAGGTAGTGACTGTAGTTCTCACAGGCGACTCGTCTATCGAGTATGTCTTCCTCCACCTGTCTGGTGCCGCGGACGGCCAAGCATTTCTTCTCTCAGCCGAAATTCTTTCACTCCATAAACCTATCTGTTATCTTCCTCTTCATGATATTATTGTTCAGTAGATCATTAAGAATTTTAATACCACTAGAGATCAAAATTTAAATATTTTATAGCTCGACTTTCAAGAAAAAATCAAGCAATTTAAATGTGTTCAAGGTCAGTTTTCAAAAAACTTCAGAATAGTACAAAGAGCCGACGGAAAAGAGAAAGGGCAGAAGGGGATGCCTTCCTCCCTCCCCGGTGAAAAGGAAGCAGGTTCAAATCCTGAAGCCGCAGTGGCCCATGACGATGTTCTCCTCGAGGTCCGCCGGGATCAGGGAAGATGTGTTCGTCGGAGTTGACAGTGATGTCGACTATGTAGGTCTTTCCGCAGTTGCGGGTCTCCCTAAGGGTGTCTTGAATTTTATCAGCTTCTCTACGCGGATGTTTAGTACTGAAGGCTTCGGCCATCTTCACGAAGTCGGGGTCGCAGGAGCACCTGGATTTGAACATCCTGGTCCTGTCGGCCCATTTAGTGCGGAAGAGCAGGATGGCCTAAAAGTCTCGGTCTGCATGCAGACGATTTTCTTGGAGTATCGCTGGAGGTTCATCACAGGGTGCTTGTACTTATTAAACTTGGCAGCGTCCAAGTCGATGTGGACGACCTTTCCCTCAAGGCTTTTTATGCGGATCCTCTGGCTGTAAGTCCTGTCTAAGAACCTGCTGCTGATAGATAGATTAGGAGATGATAAAAGATAATATGTAAAATAATGCACACATAGTTCCCATGACAACAATCCACAAGGAAGCGGTGTTGAACGAGTCCAATAAGACAATGATTGACAAAATGATGCCGTTGCTGAATGTGTATCAGTGCAGAACGTTTCTCGGTCTGTACTGTGAAAAACTGGGATATGGGATTTCACTTAGATATCTGATCTCACGGGCATGAGTTCTATGACGCTCACCACGACGAAGCGTAAAGTCGTAGAATTTGAGAACGACCCGCCCGCCTATAGGCGGGCGAGTCAAGTCGTAGTGCACCCAGTATAGAGGTGAGCTTTGGAGATAAAAATCCTTTACGAGCT